>NZ_JAHHPN010000661.1:0-1175 GCF_024606325.1 Endozoicomonas sp. ONNA1 | reverse complement strand
AGCCATGAGCGGGGAAAAGCTTGAGTAATGACTAACGACATCAAAGGAGACATGATGGCTCATAAGCAAGAAACTGAATTTGTAGCCCTGAACATTGCGGTACTGACTGTTTCTGATACTCGTACCGTGGAAACAGACACCTCCGGTCACCTGTTGGTGGATCATCTGACCGACGCAGGACATAAACTGGCAGACAAAGCCATTGTCAAAGACAACATCTACAAGATTCGTGAAGTCGTATCCCGCTGGATCGCCTCGGACAATGTTCAGGCTGTTCTGGTAACAGGTGGCACAGGCTTTTCGGGGCGTGACAGTACTCCGGAAGCATTACTCCCAATCTTTGACAAGGAAGTAGTCGGTTATGGCGAGCTGTTCCGTCAACTCTCCTATGAGCAGGTGGGTACCTCCACCATTCAGTCGAGAACCGTTGCCGGCTTTGCCAATGGGACGATCATTTTTGTGATGCCGGGTTCTAACAATGCCTGTAAGACTGGCTGGGAAGGTATTATCAGAGAGCAGTTGGACAGTCGCCAGCGCCCCTGCAACTTTGTTGAGCAACTCAAAAAGGTAGAAGGCTGATGTCGCTGACCCATACCAATGATGAGGGAAAGGCCAGCATGGTGGATGTGGGTGACAAAAATGTCACCCGGCGTGAAGCCAGGGCAGAAGGTTTTGTGGTGATGAAGGCAGAAACACTGGCGCTGGTGGCTGACAATGGTCTGAAGAAAGGCGACGTTCTGGCGGTTGCCCGCATTGCTGGCATCCAGGCGGCGAAACAGTGTGGCAACCTGATTCCACTGTGTCATCCGCTAATGCTTAACTTTATTGGCGTAGAATTTGAACTCGAACCTGAGCAAAACCGCATTCGGATCGAGACATGCTGTCGTCTGAGTGGTAAAACCGGTGTTGAAATGGAGGCGCTGGCAGCGGCTTCAGTGGCTGCCTTGACGATCTACGATATGTGTAAGGCGGTCGATAAGGATATGTGCATCGAAGGCGTGCGGGTGCTTGAGAAAAGTGGTGGTAAGGGCGGTCACTACAAGGCAGAATAAATGACTGTGGCAACACGCGAAGCTGCCACGGGCTTTTAGGTTTTAGCTGGTAGGCTGTCGCTGCCGAATTAATAATTTCAGTTGTTCAAAGCCTTCGCTGAACCTGGCATCCATCTGGTCCAT
>NZ_JAHHPN010000660.1:0-3341 GCF_024606325.1 Endozoicomonas sp. ONNA1 | reverse complement strand
ACGGGCTAAGGAACAGCCAACGACGTCCGGTATCATGAAAGGCCGGGATCGTTGATGTGGGCATAACGCCAAAGTTGCCATTAAGCACTCCAATGTCCTGAATGGCGTTCAACAAGCCTCGCTCTGCGATCGCGTAAGGGGTGCTACTTCCATCAGGAGTATGAGCGTATTGACCGTAATTTTTTGTCGCCTTGAAGTGGTAGACCCGGTAGGCTTTTTCACCATTAGCATTGTTGATCACTTGTAAACGGTCAGTGAAACTTTGGATACTTTCGGGAAGATCCTTTTCCAATACGATGAGGTACTGACCAAAACGGGGTAGCTGGCTTTTAAAGCGTTTATTAAGCACCCTGGCAATAAATTGATGCATAATGCCCTCTTGCGCCAGCGTGGCTATAGATTCTCCAAGTCGCTGGAATTTATAGTAATCAACGCTCTCACCATTGCATATTGCCAGTGTACGGCCACCCACGACGCTTCCCTTTTCTTCAAATAGCGACAAGGAATGTTGATATTGAGCGCGATAAACCTCTTCAAAGTATGTGCCACCTGCACGGTCAAATTCTGATTGCAACTGACGACTGGCGTCTTTATCTGCAAACTGAAAACCGTAGGCGTGGAGAGACACCAACAGCTTGAATGCCGGAGTATTGGCTTGTTGAAATCTGAGAGGATTTACCGGTTCTGTCAATGCGCTGGAGACATCCAGTTCCGAGAAAAGGGCCGGGTTATTGAGATAAGCCAGAGCATCATCAATTAATTGTCGGGGTACACAATATTTCCAATCCGTCATTAACCGACGTTTGTTTACAACGATCCTGTTAGCCAGAACATGAATAAGCCTTTGTCGGATTGCCGGGTCAGTGCAACACTTCTCCAGATATTCCTTGTCATTAAAACGAGCTAAAAAAAATTGAAAATGTTCAATGTAGTCTATTATGACTTTGGCATTATCGGGCCGTAAACGTCTATCGACAATACGCTGCTCTCCAACATCAAAAGGCTCATACGCGAGCACCATAGCATCTTGCTTCAGCCTTATTTCTTCCGGAAAATGACAGGAATGATCACAAGGAAAATACGCATAAACAATATTCATGATGCGGGTTTTAAAGTCATCACTCGCATTAACTTTATTAAAGAAAAAAGAAACAATCTGCGAATCAAAATGTCGGCTTATTTCTGGTCTACTGATTAACAGGCCTGATAGGGATTCTTTGCCTGTTTCAATCAGCTTCTGAAGCAACGCATCATCTATATTTTTAACAACTAAAACAAAAAAAGGATTAGCTTCTACCAGTCTTCTTAGCAATAAAGCAAGTTTTTCCCCATCATCCCTGTATCTATCTATGCAACATCGATAAACATCAGATAAGGGATAAACTTTTGAACCTTCGATTTCCATCATTACTTCCAATGCTGTCGAAGTAATTTTTATAAGTACTTCTTCAAAAAAGTCAGGATCATTGTCCAGCATCTCATATTCATTATCACCTTGGAAAATATTGATAAAATCATCATAAAAATTGCCACCATTCAGCGAATCCAAAATGGCCTTTTTTGTTATAAACTCATCCGGAACCTCTGATAATCGACACCGACCTTTTGATAATTGCAAAAGGCAGTACTCTTTGTTTTTCTTTCTGATATTTAGCGGCAGATTTCTAAGGTTTATTCTTCCTGAACGGATAAGTTCATCATAAAAATGATCATCTTTAATTTTGTCCGGCAGAACCTCTATAGACTTTATTTTGGCTCCGATATCCAGGCGCTCATAAATTGGTACTGCCAGTTTCGGCGGTGTACCACGGGGAATGCCATGCAAACTTGAGTATTCAGTCAGAAAGTCAATATCATTTTTTAATTCTTCAGAAAGGGCTTCGTACAAATATCTGAAGCCTGTTTTCCTGACATGAGCCAATAGTACCTGTTTTTTTCTTTCGGGTGTTGCTAGTAATACTTTCCTCATGTTATCACTTCGATTCATTACGAAAACATCCCAAAGATGATTTCTTATTATTCCTGATACAAGGGTTGAAGATTTGGAATAATCTTCAGGCAATTTTTCTTCAGCACGATAAGAAAGAAAGTCGATTACATCTATAAATTCATCTACTGTGAAACTACCTTCTTTATCCTCCATAAGCCCTTTAATCAGCTCGACTTGTCTGTCACTAAGGACAGCAGTATTCGCACCCTGAATGGCTTTAAGCTTTTTTAATTTATGTATGGGTTTAGCGGCTTCACAGGTATCTACATCTGAAGCAACGGTTCTGGAGGAAATGCTAACCTTTTTTTGATCTTTTTGTCCTGTTAAGGGATCTTGTGCAGAATCCGCACGATTGACTCCAAATAGCTCAACCCTGACGGTTCTGCCGCTGACATTGCCATCATTCGCTGTAGAATCTTCTGAAACATCGGCTGTAGCACTGTAAGTAGAGGGATTTAGCCCTTGCTTACATGAGGATTGAGATAATTGATCCATCATTGCTCTCCTGTCTTTAATTGTTCTTAATCTTGACGAGGGTGAGCCCACCCAAAGAATACTCTATAACTATTGACCCGTTAATTAAGCGAAGGTTCCAAAAAAGAAGGATTGCAGAGTTGAAAAAAACCGTTGGCCAGGCCTGTGCAACAAAAAACAATGTTAATAGCCTGAAGTGTTGGATGCATGGCCGTCCAGTACAGGGTTTCCTGAGCTGCGCACGTCAGCCATGAGCGGTATGTTGTTTGGCCACTTACCCTTGTTCATAGTAGGTTTATACTTCTGCATGACTACACGCCAAATTGTCTGCATGAACTTGTTCTTTGGAGTCAATACCATGAGACAGAAAGAACACCCTTGCTGCGCTGTGTTGATTGCTGCAGTGGTAACCAGTTGGGCTGCACAGGCATCAACCGCTAATTTATATTTTAAAAGCAATACAGATAACAGCTACTTGGCCAGGCACGTGGATGATGGTTACTGTATGGAAGATTATCCTATGGATGATATTGGTTTCAATGGGCTTAGAACCCGGGTTTCGCCAGGGGCTGTGACGCATATATACTATTCTTCGTCGGTTTTTCACTGCGCATGGCATGGGTCCTGGTTCGATTTCGTTGTCAGTGATGCTCATGGACATAGGGCAGACATAAGGTGGTACAAGCACGCAAGTGGCGACTTACCCTATTTAACGATACGTAGCGACCCCAACCATCTAATTAAACACTGGGATTCAGCGTATCATGATAACGACCTATCACGAGGAGGGTATTACTCTACGACGATTACCCTGAGCTATTGAAAGCCATATCAAGGCTGTGTCAAAACCAGACGAATTCTCGCTAACCAAGACCTG
>NZ_JAHHPN010000659.1:0-1424 GCF_024606325.1 Endozoicomonas sp. ONNA1 | reverse complement strand
CATAAATACTCCATAAAAGTATTTACGCCCAAGTCGCAGAACTGACTATAATAACCAACGGCTTCATAGTCAGCCTGTGACTTTGACATAATGGCAGGGGCTGGTTGAGAAGCCGGTTCACCCCCTGTGGTGAGCGTCGACAGGGTGTTCTTTAGGCAGGGCACTCTGTCTCTTACTGCTTTACGATACTGCTCTTGAATAATGGCGTGTCATCGTGCCGGTTTTCGTTGGGTGATACCGCAAAGATACGGAGAAGACTGGTGCGACGTAAGGCTGGATGCAGGTTTTCAGGGTTTAAAACGACAGCTGCAGTGGGTGAGGAAACCGATACACGCCATCAATTTAAAGTCTATGCCCGTAGCTGCTGTCGAAATGGCAAAGGATAATTTCTGCGGTGATTATCGAAGTGCGCTTAAGCTTCTTGCCAAAACCAATAATGAGCAATCTGCAGGCACACTGGCGGAGGCCATTGTCAGTCGCTTTCATCACAAGGTTCCAGCCCAGTGCGGCGAACATGATTTTATTAAGAGGATTCAGGCCGCTAATCCTTATCTTTTGCATCCTGACACACTGAACCAGCTTAAACGGCAGTTAAGCGGTTACTGTTTCAGGTAGCAACAGGTTATTCAGCGTGAGTGTGGATTAAGCTCTGGTAAACGAAAGTCACTGGGAGAGTTCTATCACGCGGTATTAGCAATTACGCCCCAAACCGTTTCTTTGGAAAAAGGTCGGATAACCCTGGTAAAAGCCCCTTATGGATCAGGTAAAACAAAACTGATGTCGGCACTCTCTCAATCTGCCGTGCAGAAGGGTGAGCGGATTTTGGCGATTACGCATCTGGTTTCCCTGGCTCATGAACTGGCAAAAAGACTGGGGCTGGAGAGTTATCTGGATACCCATGAATTCTGTATGGCGAGTATCAACCGACTAGTGACGTGTATTAACAGCCTTTGTGCCCCGAATGTCAGCCGATTTCTGGAAACAGGAAAGACCGATATTTTGCTGCTGGATGAATTCTCGCAACATATCTCTGTGCTGGGGACCAGTCCTCATATCAAAGACCCTTCAGTTCTTGCACGTTACCTGGATTTAATTGAACAAACGCCTACCGTCATTATCTGTGATGCCGACTTGTCCTCTTATCATGTAGGGTTGTTGCAGGAGTGGTTTCCTGAGAGGGAAATACATTTTTACGAGATGCCGTATTCTCGGGATGTAACGCTGGCATGCCAGTTTGCTACTGGCAAAACTCAGGCTAAATCGGTCATCGATCAGCAGCTACTGCCCTCTGTCGCCCAAGGCAGAAAAATAGCGATAGCCACGGACAGCAGGGCATACGCAGGCAAACTGGAAAAAATCATCCGAAAACAGCACCCCGACATTTCAATGTTACTGTTTCATGGAAAAAATCGTAATGAGCCTGA
>NZ_JAHHPN010000658.1:0-1400 GCF_024606325.1 Endozoicomonas sp. ONNA1 | reverse complement strand
GTGTATAAAAGTGCTTTGAAAGATGCCAGAAAACATCAGTTTACTCATCTGGAGCTAGAAAGAGTCGAGAACTTGCTCCAGACCTTTGAGGACGAAAAGGGAGGGCAGTCCTGATGGTCGATTCAGTTAATCGCAATGGTGCAGTGGTAGTCCCAACGCAGGCAGAAGCGCTTAAGGAAGTTGAGAAGACGAACCAGGTCTCCAGAGGCTTTGACAGCAGTAACTCGATATCCGTCAGAAACGGGGAAGTTCAGGTTGATTGGCCTATTGGTGCTTCAGAGGCTCCCAGCATTCCAGAACCCGATTCAGCAATAACGGGTGAAGTGGGTGACCTCAAAAAGCAGGTAACCCAGCAGACCGCAGCCAAGCTGCGAGGCGAACTTGGAGGGATGTTTGGTCAGAGCCCCGAGTCAGTTACCATCAGCGGCCCAAAGTCAGAGACTCTGGATGTCGGTAAGAGTGTTCAGAATATCGATAGCAAACTGTCAACGATGCAGGAAGCTCCTCCTAATGTCCTGAAAGACATCGGTAATGCCTTAGACCAAATAAAATCAGAGAGTACCAAGGGTACACTGACCTCAGACAAGCTTGAGGAAATACTGGCCCAGATCAATGCCAGCCTGGAAGACAACTCGGTTAAATACGCTGAACAAAAGATTGAGATGGCTTCCCTGGATGCTCAACAGCGACATGATAGTAATATCGAGAAAATTCGGGAACATATTGAGGAGGTCAACGCCAGCGCCGAGGCCGAAGCTAAAGCCAAACCTGAAAATATTTTCCTGAAAGCCCTGTCTTTCCTGTTCCCTCCGGTCATGCTCTGGGAAACCGCGCTGATGATTGACCGGGAGATCAACCCCGGCAAAGACAACTCCCACCTGAGTATCTTTTCCAAAAGTGAAATTAACTCGATGCGACAGGGGATTGGGGAAGCCGATGCCAGCTTTATCAAACATGCAAGCCCCTATTTACCGGCTTTCATGGTAGAGGTTGGCAGCTCTGAACAAACCGATAATCAGCCATCAAATGCTGAGGATTCCAAAAAACCTAAAGAAAGCACTGATCAAGCAGGTGCATCAAAAACAGCCGTCAGTGATGCCACCGAAGGCCTTCAGATTGCCAGCGAAGGTCTGGATCACTTTGAGAGAAGAAAAGCGATGCTCCAGGCTCTTCAGAAACAGGCCGAATCAGAAGAAGCCAAGAAGAAACTTGAGGCAGCCATCAGCGCACTGGAGGGCGGAGACCCGTCTCTGGCAAAAGAAATCCTGGGGGCTCAAGGGCTGGATAGCAGTCTCGGTGACAGTAACAGTCCACCAACCGCTGATAAAAAGCCCAAAGAGGCAAAAGATCTCAAAAGTTTTGTCAGCGATATCTCCGGTGTTCCTGACAAAGCACTCTCT
>NZ_JAHHPN010000657.1:0-9227 GCF_024606325.1 Endozoicomonas sp. ONNA1 | reverse complement strand
TGCCACCGGCAGGTGAGTTATATGAATCTCTGGAGCTTATTTTTCCGGTATTCAGATTATTTGAAATAGACGATGATTGAACGGCCAATCCAGCGATACCGCTTTTGCTGGCGGATCCGGTTGTAAAAACAGTGCCGGTGTTCACACTATCGCGTATGACACTGTCAGAAACACTGCCCGCTATACCTCCGCCATGACTGTGAAGACCGCCTGTTTGGATGCTTCCGGCAGAATTGACTACCTCTTCAATTTTACTGCCTTTCAACTCTCCTACAAGCGCACCGGTCGGGCTGTTGTCTCCGGTACTGATCACTTTTGGCTGTTGTAACAGGACCTGTCTGATGGTGCTGTACTGCAATGACCCGAACAAGCCTGAGGGAGTATTATCTGCAGATGTTGAAACTTTGAGGCCGGAAATAACGTGACCGTTGCCAAGCAGAGTGACAGAGAATGGTTTGGAAATATTGCCGACGGGTTTCCAGTCAACTGATCGCAGGTCAATATCACCGGTTAACTCATAGCGTCCTTCGACTGGGTGTTCGGCATTCAGATATTGATTGAAATTATTATTGTCTAGCTGAATTGTTCTGGCCCCGCTGGTTGTCGGCTGTACCGATGACGATGGCACAGCAGATGAAGCTTCTGATGGTGACTCCGAACTGAGCAAAGTAGGGTGAACGGAAGCGGTAGTCAATTCGTCGGTTGCTGGCTGTGTAGACGACGATGAAGTATCGATCTTATAAATTCTCAGACGTTGATCATCTCCCCCTGCTGCCAGCCATTTGCCATTGTGGCTGTATTTAACGCTCCGGACAGTGTTTTTCGAGTCGGGTAGGATGTACAGGAGGTTAGATGAATTCCTGACTTCATAAATTCTGACCTTATAATCAAACCCCCCGGCTGCCAGCTGAGTGTCGTCGCGACTATAGTCGATACACAGAATCGAGCTTGTTGCACCGTACAGGACGTGCAGGGGGGAGGTCGGATTCGTACCGTTATAAATCCAAACCTTATGATCATTCCCACCGGCTGCTATCTGGGTGCTGTTATGGTTGTAGACAACGGCCCATATATGGCCTTCTGGATCGGACAGAGTTTGCAGGGGCGAGGTCGGGATTCTCCCATTATAAATCCTGACCTTGGCATCATTCCCTACGGTGGCCAGCCGGGTGTCGTCGCGGTTGTAGTCAAGGCTCCGTATCCCGTTTGGTGCGGTCAGGGTGTACAGGGGGATGCCCGGATACATCCCGTTATAAATTCTGACCTTGCCATCACTTGAGCCGGCCGCCAGCAGGGTGCCATCGTGGTTGTACTTGACGATCCGTACCCATTTTGTACTATCGTCTAGGACATGCTCCAGAGTGTATCCGTCCAGCACGTTGTAAACCCAGACATTACGGTCATAACTGCCAACTGCTAACCGGCTGCCATCGTGATTATAGTCAAGGCTCCATACCCCGATTTTCGGATCTTTCATGGTGTACAAGAGTTCGAAATTCCCCGAAGCATCCATGCCAAAGATTTGTACGGCCCCTGCAAATCGACACTCTCTGGTTTGTGGATATGGACCGGAAGTTATTGCCAACGCTATGTGCGCATCGTTCCTATTCCATGAAATACTATAAATCCTATGCGGCGAACAATGTCTTGTCAGATCAGGGCCATCGGGTGTTGGAACCGTATACTTTGGCAACCTGTCTGGATCTATTTCAATTTCATGGATCAATTGAGGAGGTGTTCTTTTGCCGCAGTCAAATCCTCCTTGCATGCAATCAATTCCGATCAGTAATATGGGTGGTTCGAAGAACACTTTTGGAAAAGGTAAGTAGCCATTCCGACCGTTCCAGACAGTACGATTGAAAGAGGTGGCGTTTGCGGCACCACCGGGGTCTGCAAACTCGTTCAGTACGGTGGGAAGCTGGTTATTTACCTGTTTGGTGCCATTTATTCGAACAAGTTCACGATAGGGAGTGTTAATGCCTCTGAGCATCGGCAGCTGCGATGTATCGCCGGCATTCCAGAGCGTGCTGTTTAAACCGTTCAGATTTGATTTGAGATCGCTATTGGATAGTCTTATGATGCCTGTATTGCGCCCATCATCACTCCCATCAGTCGGTTGATACTTTGTGAAAGTATCCAGGTTTTTCTCAATACGACCTTCCCCTGCGACTCTTCCCACTGCTCCGCTCATGTAGCTATGGGCAGCCTGAGCTTTAACTGAACCCGTATTAACATTGTTGTAAACTGAGGCCGAGAGAGTGGCCGCCCCGGAAATACCACCGAGATCAGCCCTCATACTTTCCGTTATGATGGCTCCGGCATTGAGGTTATCATGAGTGCTCCCACCCTCGGCCTGTCCGGCAATACCTCCAGCATGTCCTCTTTGACCGCGAGTAGTGACAGTTCCGACATTGACATTTTGAACGACAGCAGCGTTGATCACTTGCCCTGCTATTCCACCGGCGTGTGTATCATAATAATTTGAAAATATGTTGCCTGTGTTGAGGTTTTTGCTGACCAGTGTTTGCCTGAAGGCCTTTCCTACTATTCCACCACTGCGTCCAGCTCTCCGGCTAGTGCCATTCAGATACTCGGAAGCTATTCTTCCGGTGTTCAGGTTATGCAAGATCCTGACTGCTTCTGCTTCTCCTGCAATCCCTCCGGAGCTTTCGGTATGTCTAACCGTCACCTCGCCGGTATTTGTGTTACTGTTAGCAACACTCTTGCTTCTCAGTGTTCCGACAATGCCACCGGCAGGTGAGTAATCTGAATTCCTGGAGCTTATTTTTCCGGTATTCAGGTTATTTGAAATAGACGACGACTGATCGGCCAATCCAGCGATACCGCCTTTGCTGGCGGAACCGGTTATAAAAACGGTGCCGTTGTTCAGGCTATTGTGTACGATGCTATCAGAAACACTGCCCGCTATACCTCCGCCATGACTGTGAAAACCGCTCGTTTGGATGGTTCCGTCAAAATTGAAAACCTCTTCAACCCTGCTGCCTTTCAACTCTCCTGCAAGTGCACCAGTTGGACTCTTGTTTCCGGTACTGGTCACTCTTGGCCGGTTAAGCAGGATCTGCCTGATGGTGCTGTTCTCCAATGACCCAAACAAGCCCGAGGGAGCATTATCTGCAAATGTTGAAACTTTGAGGCCGGAAATAATGTGGCCGTTGCCAAGCAGAGTGACAGAGAATGGTTTGGAGGCATTGCCGACAGGTTTCCAGTCAGCTAATTGCAGGTCAATATTGCCGATTAACTCATAGTGACCTTCGACTGGGTGGTCGGGATTCAGATAATGATTGAAATTATTATTGTCCAGCTGAATAGTTCTGGCCCTGCTGCTTGAAGGCTGTGCTGATGACGCCAGGACAGCGGTTGACATTTCCGAAGGTGACACCGAACTCGATAAAGTGCGGGCTAAAGGAGCCGTGGTCACTTTGCTGACTGAAGGCTGTGCTGATGATGCCGGGACAGCGGACGAAGTGTCTGGAAGTGACACAAGGCTGGATGAAGTATGGGCTAAAGAAGCCGTGGTCTCTTTGCTGGTTAAAGGCTGTGCTGATGACGATATGACAGCAGATGAAACTACTGACGGTGATACCGAACTGGCTGAATTTCGGGCTACAGAATTAGTGCTCAATTCGCTGGTTGAAGGCTGTGCTGATGACGATGAGGCAGCGGATGAAACTTCAGAAGGTGGCACCGAACTGGATGAAGTAAGTTCCACAGAATGAGTGGTCAATTCGCTGGTCGATGGCTGTGCTGATGACGATAGGGCAGCCGATGTAACTTCCGAAGGTAACACCGAACTGGATGAAGTACGTACAACAGAATGAGTGGTCAATTCGCTGCTTAAAGGCTGTGCTGTTGATGATGGGGCAGCGGATGAAATGACCGACGGTGATACCGAAGTGGTTGAAGTACGTGTTACAGAAGTAGCTTTCAATGCACTGGTTGATGGCTGTGCTGATGTTGATGGGATAGCAAATGAAACTTCTGGAGGTGACACCGGACTGGGTGAAGTAAGGGCTAAAGTAGCCGTATTTTTGACCGGGTGGTTGGTGTTCAGGTATTGATTGAAATGATTATTGTCCAGCTTAATAGTGCTGGCCCAACTGTTCCAATTTGGAAAAAAAACGACAAGTGACAATAATAGTAAAGGCGACTTTGTGCAGATAGGTGGGCTTTTCCGATACTGATCTTTCATCGGGCTGTTGTTCATTGAGTGCGTACCGCGAAAAACAATGATGAGAATTACTCGTATTCGTGTTCGTATATATAGACTATAAAGAGCCATCATGCAGAAACATGGCAGCCGCTCTTGTTATCCGGTCTACCCATTAAAAAAGCGGGTGGGAGCTCTGTTGCAGCTCGATGAGAGGGTCAGGGGTGCCTGAAACTGGCAGAGGAAAAATCCGAATGGTTTTTGAGATGGGCCGCTTCATCGCAGGACAGCCCGTCTGCCAATAGAAGGATGGCTATTCAGTCGCTCAACCGACTGCGTAACATGGCCAGCGCCGCATTACCGGTCAGAGTATTTTGTTCCTTACTGGCTTTCTCGCCAAAGCCTGTAAACTCCAGGTCTTCCTGCGGCAGTTCGTCCAGAAAACGACTGGGTGTAGTATCAATGATTTCACCGTACTGCTTTCGCTGCCCTGCCAGTGTCATGGTCAAAGTCTTTCTGGCACGGGTGATGCCAACGTAAGTCAGACGTCGTTCTTCTTCAATGTTGTCTTCTTCAATGCTGGTTCGGTGGGGCAGAAGATCCTCTTCCATGCCCATCATGAAAACATATGGGTACTCAAGTCCCTTGGAGGCATGGAGCGTTAATAACTGTACCTTGTCGTTATCTTCTTGCTCTTCCTGACGTTCCATCATGTCCCTGAGAATCAGTCTGGCGATGGCGTCTTCTACCGTAGAGTCTTCGTCACCTCGTTCCAGAGTCTGCTGGAGTGAGTCGATCAGGAACCCAACATTGCCCATGCGTTTCTCCGCCCCTACTGGCGTTGCTGTGGTTTGCATCAGCCAGTTTTCATAGCCGCAGTCGTCAATCATTTCACGGATAGCGGCAATCGGGTCTTCATCAGTCTGGCAGCGGCGGGATACAGAGTCCAGCCACTGGGTAAAACTGCGCAGCTTCTCTACATACTTGGGAGACAGCTCTTCCTGAAGGCCCATTTCCTGTGAAGCCGCGTAAAGGCTCAGGTTGTGAGTACCGGCGTAATTGCCCAGCTTTTCTAAAGTAGCCGGGCCTATCTCACGACGGGGGACGTTAACAACTCGCAGGAAGGCGTTGTCATCATCCTGATTCACCAGCAGTCTGAGATAAGCCATCATATCCTTGACTTCTGCCCGGGCGAAAAATGAGGTGCCGCCATTGATGTGGTAAGGAATTTGATGATGCTGAAGCTTCATTTCCAGCAAGCGAGACTGGAAGTTGCCCCGATACAGCACGGCATAATCTTTCCAGTTAGTACCGTTCTTCAGCTTCTGGGTCAGGATCTCGGTAGCGATGCGTTCACATTCCATTTCGTCATTACGGCATCGAATGACCCGAATGATCTCTCCCATACCCAGCTCACTCCAGAGTGTTTTTTCGAACACGTGGGGGTTATTAGCAATCAGGGTATTGGCAGCTTTCAGGATACGGCTGGTGGAGCGGTAATTCTGCTCGAGCTTGATGACCCTCAGGGCAGGATAATCGTCCTTGAGCAGGGCCAGATTTTCAGGGCGGGCACCGCGCCAGGCGTAAATAGACTGATCGTCGTCACCGACCACGGTGAGTTTGCCACGGTCTCCAACCAGTCGGCTGATCAATTCATACTGGGCACCATTGGTATCCTGATATTCATCGACCAGCACATAGTGAGTTTTGTTTTGCCAGCGCTCCAGAACCTCCGGATGCTCACGAAACAGCATGACCGGTTGCAGAATCAAGTCATCAAAATCAACCGCATTAAAGGCTTTTAATGTGCGGTTATAGTGTTCATAAACTCTGGCGGCGAGTTGCTCGTTGGGCTGACGGGCGTTGGCCATGGCCTGTGGTGGCAGGATCAGGTCATTCTTCCAGTTGGAAATTATGTGCTGAACGGCATCAACACTCTCTTCGTCTGATCCTATTTCCCGCTGCATCAATTCGCCTATCAGGGCATGGGCATCCTGGGCATCAAAAATGGAAAAGCCCGGCTTGTAACCCAACGTCTTGCACTCCTTGCGGATCAGGTTAAGCCCGAGGTTGTGAAAAGTTGAAACCGTCAAACCGTGGGAGGTTCTGCCCTTGACCAGCCTGCCAACACGCTCTTTCATTTCCCGTGCTGCCTTATTGGTGAAGGTCACGGCAATGATATTGCGGGCATTGATACCACATTCCTGAATCAGGTAAGCAATCTTGGTGGTGATAACACTGGTCTTGCCACTGCCTGCACCGGCGAGAACCAGCAAGGGGGTATCAATATACTTTACGGCTTCGGCCTGTCGGTCGTTGAGTCTGTGCACGGTTTGCTTTGATGTCTGGAGCTAAGAGAGCCAGTATATCACCAATTGGTGTCCAACTTCTTAACACGGGTTGCTATTGAGGCTAATGAGAAGAGACAGGCTCTTGCAAAACGGGGCGGACCATATAGCCCTACTGGAAGTCAGGGGTCGGATTCTATGTGCATATTAGCTACAGAGCTGATGGAATCAATTTCCTCGCTTACCTGTAATTTTATTTTTGGAATCACCTCTATTGTTTTGGCCTCTGGAGGTGGTGGGGTTCCTGTTACCTGTCTAACACAATAAATTTGTGGGCCCGCAACCTCTCCAAGAATCCTTTGAATTGCCCGCCTCTGTATTATCTGCCAGACTATCTGGAGGCTTTTATCCGCTACTGACGAGCTGGCTTGAGACGGTTTGCGAGATATATTAATTGCATATTTTGAGTTTCTGGATGAAAGAGAGTCTATCTCGACTGTGCCTTCTGCAGTGTTGGTGCTGACAAGCATTGTTACTGGAACAGTAACCGTTTTTTTTCTCTTCCTGTTATTCTTTGCTCTTGGTGTACGTGGGGCTTCGATGCCCAGATTAATATGTCCTGTGATATGAAATTGGTACTGATCCTGCTCACCCGCAGCGGTACTTTCAGAAGCAGCGGCAGTGGAGGGCCCTTCTTCTGCAAGTGACGGTCGTGGGGTGGCCTCAGCTAATGTGTTTGCATGAGGCGCTTTTCTTTTCAGTTTTGATCGTGAGGTTTGCTTGTTGGTGCTTCTGTCGGATGCTGGTTGTTTTCCGGATGCTGGTTCATTTTCAATGCTGGATGAAGCAGTGCTTCCGCAAGTAGTGACTATTGGACTATAAAGAATGGGATCAATCACGTATAACTGATTCTGGCTTTCAATTTCAATAGGCCCTATCGGGAGAGCGATTGCGAAACCAGGTCGTTCGTCAGACTCAGTTGTCATTTGAATTAAATTCTCGTGTGTAAGCATTTGAAGAGCGTCATAAGTCATGACCCCTTCACCTGAAGAAGGAGAGAACAAACGATCCGGAGCTAAAGAGAAAGAAGGTGGCCAGAGTTCAACATCGTAAAGTGGGTTTTGACGATAAAAAGTTTCAGGGAAGATAATTGCTGCACTTGGCTGTGGTGGCTGTTGATTAATTGATGGGCCAAGAGTATGTGAAATAATAAGATGACAATTATCTCCTTGCCGATGTGTGACGAGAATTTCATCGTATAGTTCATCAATAGTAACGATATACTCGGTGATGCTATCAACCAGATCATCATCTGCTTTAGCATTCATTACTGTATATGCAAGTGCAAGAGTAAAAAAAGTTCTTGCGAATAGACGAAAGGAAAGCATGGTTTGTTACCTGATTTACTACTGGACAGAAACACTCTGTCCCATCCATTATTATCAATCGGCAACTCATGGTAGCACATCATCTATGTTCAGGCGCTGCGCATCAGTGCAGCTCAGACTCCCCTTAACGATCTGAAAACACATGGTAGAAAGGATTAGAGGAGGCGTCCTGCTGCTCAGAAAAAAATACCTGTGCTCACAACAACGCACCCGCAACGTTTTGTCTATTTGTCCGAATAGACTGTAGATAAATGATGATGACTTCCCGAAGCTTTTTAATCATTAACGTCAGGCAGTCATCATGCCCTAACAGAATCAGGGATTATTTACAGCTCGTCATTTAGTGTTGTAGGCCTGCACCATGGTTTTTCGTCACATAGTCCACCTACGCACGTTTCATAACCGCAAAAGGTGTCGTCCGGGCATGGATCCCAGTGTGTAAATGCTGAGCATTCGAAGGCGCCACAGCCACTGCCACTACAATTGTGACAATGGGTGGTGACCGCATCGGAAGGACATGAAGCCGGCGCACCACCTGATTTAATACATGCTGAGCTGTGGTCTTGTGGTCCTTTTGCGCATGGTCTTTTTGCGCAGTTTATTCTTTCGTAAGTGTGATCATAAACAGCTTTGACGAGATCCCGCTTTCCACATATCATATTACCACTGTCGTTTTGCTCATAACCAAAGGATATTTTACCTTCTTGTTTGTCGACCAATGCACATATTGGTTCGTTATCCTTAGAATCATTTTCAGGCGCTCTCATAACGTAATAATAGTTTTTTGAACCCGGGAGAGTGACTTTTGTTGTATGGAAATGCATGAAACCATCAATCTCATAGAAACCTGCGTCCAGCCAATCATAGTTTGTGAACTCTTCTTGCACAGAACCATTTGCATGATATCTGCAGATATGTATGCTGGATTTTTCTGATGTTATCGTAGTGACATGACCAATATACTCCTTACTCTCTTTAGATCTGCCGGGGTCGTCGGATGCGTTGTCATCATTTTCAACATTTCTGACGAAACATAACAAAACCGTTGGCTTCAACTTGCTGATATCCTCGGGAAGCATGCTGGGTGGCCTTCGGTATTCGAGTTTAAAATCATTCTCAGCCTGTGTCTGAAGAGAAAAAACAGAGACCAAAAACAGGGCTATTAACCCTGTTTTTTTCAGTGAGTTGAATAACATCAGACATTCACTCTTGTTAGAAGGTCAAGTACAGTTATAGACAAGGATACAAAGAACGACAACCGCCCGATATAAATAGCCTGTCAGAGGTCGTTTTAGCGGGTTTTATGCTTATACGATCCATCATCCTTACTCCCTAGCAGCCTGTCGGACTTAAGGCTGTCCTACTGCGGTTGCAATAAATTGG
>NZ_JAHHPN010000656.1:0-17868 GCF_024606325.1 Endozoicomonas sp. ONNA1 | reverse complement strand
TCCTCAATTTTCTACCGTCCTCGCTACGGGCGCTATTCTCGGTCAGGCTCCTAGTAGGTGGTGCGCTAAAAATAGCCGTTTTGCCCTGGCTCAAAGAAGGTTTTGATTTTTCTTGCCTGCGAAGCAGTTTAGTGGAAAATCCTGATACCGTTTTGGTTGAGGCTGGCTGATTCTTGGGTCATGGCGTGGAGTTTACTTAGGCTTAGCACCACTGGCTGAACGAATCAATATGTCTTGTCGGCTTTTGTTCTGCTCAAGTTACAGAGAGACCGAATATGTTTAAGAAAGATGTTGTAATTACTGCTGAGAATGGCCTTCATACTCGTCCGGCTGCTCAGTTTGTCAAAGAAGCCAAGACCTTCGAGTGTGACATTAAGCTGGAAGCTGGTGGCAAGCAGGCCAGTGCCAAGAGTTTGTTCAAACTGCAGACCCTGGGTCTGACTCAAGGCTCAACAGTGACCATCATCGGCGAAGGTGACGGAGCTGAGAAGGCTGTACAACACCTGGCAGAGTTTATCGTTACATTGAAGTAAGCTTTATGCTGGCCCGGCCTCTACGGCCGGGTTGTCTTTCGGAATAAATCAGTTGTCAATCAGGATGATTAAGTCGTTCACTGACGAAATATTTTCTGGTGCAAAAATGCCTGTAATACTAAAACGGTTACGGGTATCCTCTAAGAAGTATCACGTACCGGGTGTGTTTGAACAAATGCATCGGGACGATGTCATCCATAAGACATGAATGAAACGTGTTTTCGGGTATGTTTGATGGATAACAAGCGGGTAACGCGCACTGGTGAGTGTAGGTTGTCAGGTGTTGTTAACTGCTGAAATATGCTGGGTTTCTCCTTCAGATTGCCGTCTGTAGAGAGAAATCCGGCTGTTTGTGCACCCTTGTGTGTGCACAACGACCCATCAGGAAAGATTTACTGGGGGGGCGATGTTTTCAAGTGTGCGACTTTGTGTGTCTTGATGAGCGTATTTGTAACGTCGTTCCAGTCCTGTGTCAACCCCTGATGGCCTAATATGGATAACTTTTGTTGTACTCCCTGAATAAAAGTGTCCTTTGGTGTGACTGTTTGTTGGGCAGGGTTATTAGTTCTGTCGATTGTTGAAAAAAACTGTGAGCCCTTGTAAGACAAGGGGTTTAGGTATTTTCACGAAGCTGAATTTACACCGGAAATCCTATCTACTAATCGAAGTAGCGGGTTATCCCGCTGTGACTAAGGGTATTGGAGACGTCATGATCAAAATCGCAATCAATGGCTATGGTCGTATCGGTCGCAACGTTCTGCGTGCGCTCTATGAAGCAGGTCGTCGTGAAGAATTCCAGATTGTTGCTATCAACGACCTGGGTGATGCGAAAATCAATACTCACCTGACCAGGTACGATACCGTACACGGTCGTTTCGACGCTCAAGTTGAAGAAGGTGAAGGTGCACTGTTTGTCAACGGTGACGAAATCAAGACATTCTCTGAACGTGATCCCTCTAATCTGCCCTGGGCTGCTCTGGGTGTTGACGTTGTTTTTGAATGCACCGGTGTTTTCCGTTCCAGGGAAGCTTGCAAACCTCACCTGAATGCCGGCGCGAAGAAAGTCATCATCTCTGCTCCTGGCAAGGAAGTGGACGCCACCATCGTTTATGGTGTTAACCATGACACCCTGACTGCAGACATGACCGTTATTTCTAACGCTTCATGCACTACCAACTGTCTGGCACCCATTGCCAAACCACTGAACGATGCTTTGGGTATTGAAAAAGGTCTGATGACCACTATTCATGCCTACACCAATGACCAGCGTCTCAGCGACGTATACCACAGCGACCTGTATCGTGCCCGAGCGGCTGCACAGAACATGATCCCGACTGCTACCGGTGCCGCTGCCGCTGTTGGTCTGGTGGTTCCTGAGCTGAAAGGCAAGTTTGATGGAATGGCGGTTCGCGTCCCTACCATCAACGTATCTCTGGTAGATCTGAGTTTTGTCGCCAGTCGTGACACTTCCAAAGAAGAAGTCAACGAAATCATTGCTAATGCAGCCAAGTCTTCCGATGCGATGGGCAAGGTACTGCACGTGAATTACGAGCCTCTGGTTTCCATGGACTTCAACCACAGTCCATTCTCTTCCAGCTTTGATGCCACCCAGACTCGCGTACAAGGTAACCTGGTGAAGGTGATGTCCTGGTACGACAACGAGTGGGGCTTCTCCAACCGTATGCTGGACACAGCTAAAGCTCTGCTGAGTGCCTGAGTTCAGGTGATTGAAAAGCCTCGGTGATGTGAGGCTTTTCAGATTGATGCCGATGCTCTCATAGCAGGGCGTTGGATGTCCGGGACTAAACAGCAGAAAGAAGAAGGTGTATATGAAGCTGGCTGAGGATTAACCACTCAAGCCATCTTCCGGATGTCGGGAAATTGGCATGCCATCTATAATGGGTTCAGATTGGCATGCTGGCATTTCAGGTACTCACTCTCCTTTTTGTTGCTTTATCAAGATTGAACAGATGCAGGAACAAAGGCAGGTGTTTTTATTGATTACCCGTCAAATGTTTCTCACTTGAAAATTGTTATCAAACTGCCGTATGGCATTTATGCCCCGGTCGACTCTCCCTTCAGGCAGTTTTATCGTGCTGGGTCGGTTCGTGGCGAATTCGCGAGAGGATATCATGCTCAGACGCACAAAAATCGTTGCCACACTCGGACCTGCCACAGAGTCCGAAGAACAGCTCACCAAGTTGATTGAAGCCGGTGTCAACGTTGTTCGACTGAATTTCTCTCACGGTGACGCTGATGATCACCGTGTCCGTGCAGAGCGCATTCGCAGTATTGCTGCCCGTCTGGGTCGCAGTGTTGCGATTCTCGGTGACCTGCAGGGGCCCAAAATTCGTATCGGGCGTTTCCAGAATGGCAAGATCTTCCTGCCGGACGATGCGGAATTTGTTCTGGATGCCGAACTGCCCATCGATGCCGGTGATGAAACCCAGGTCGGTCTTGCCTACAAAAATCTGCCAAATGACTGCAAGGTAGGTGATGTACTGCTGTTGGACGATGGCCGTCTGAGCCTGCAGGTTAAGACTATTAAGGGTTCACGCATCGTAACCACCACTCTGGATGGTGGTGAGCTGTCCAACAATAAGGGTATCAACCTGGCCGGTGGTGGTCTGTCTGCCGATGCCCTGACCGTGAAAGATAAGGAAGACATCAAGCTGGCCGCTTCTCTGGGTGTCGATTTCCTGGCAGTGTCTTTTGTGCGCAGTGCGGCTGATGTCGAGCAAGCTCGCAAGCTGCTGGGTGAAGCCGGTGGTACAGCTGCCATTCTGTCGAAGATTGAGCGTGCAGAAGTGGTTCAAAGCTTTGAATTGCTGGAAGAAGTGATCAGGGCCTCTGATGCGGTGATGGTTGCTCGTGGTGACCTGGGTGTGGAAATCGGCGACGCTGAGTTGATTGGTGTTCAGAAGCAGATGATCAACGTTGCCCGTCGCCTGAACCGTCCTGTCATTACAGCCACACAGATGATGGAGTCCATGATTCACAACACTCAGCCAACCCGTGCTGAAGTGTTTGACGTGGCTAACGCCGTTCTGGATGGCACCGACGCTGTCATGTTGTCCGGTGAAACGGCTACAGGCAAGCGTCCACATGAAGTCGTCAAGGCTATGGCCCGTATCTGTCAGGGTGCTGAAAAACATCCTGAAATGATTTCCGGAAGCAGCCTGGACAAGGCCTATGCCGGTGAAACCGATGCAGCCATTGCGCTGGCAGCCATGCACGCGGCAAACCGTCTGGAAGGTGTAAAAGCGATTGTTTGTCTGACCAAAACCGGTGCGACTCCTCTGTGGATGTCCCGTGTTAACACCAGCCTGCCTATTTTTGCCCTGACCCGCTACAAAACTACTGAGCGTCGCGTTGCACTGTACAGGGGTGTTGAGTCAGTCGCTTTTGATAGTGGCAGCCAATACGGCCCCGAAGTCAATCAGCGTGCTATTGCCGAACTGAAAGATCGTGGCCTGCTGGAATCCGGTGACCGTATTATTCTGACCAAGGGTGAGTCCTGTGAAGTTGAAGGCGGCACCAACACCATGCAGATTGTTACTGTGAAATAATTTCAGTCAATACGGGCATGTTGACTGGGCAGCATGCCTGATGCATTCCCTGACGGGATTTAGGAGACGAGCAGATCATGGCAGAACTAAAAAAAATTGGTGTGCTTACCTCAGGTGGTGATGCCCCGGGCATGAACGCCGCCATCCGTTCCGTAGTGCGCAGCTGTATCTTTTACGGGGTTGAGCCGGTAGCTATTCATGAAGGTTATAAAGGTTTGATTAATAACGACCTGGAAGTAATGAACGCGCGCTCAGTGGCCAATATTATCAATCAGGGTGGGACTTTCCTGAAGTCTGCCCGCTGTCAGGAATTCCGTGCTCCGGAGGGGCGGGCTGCTGCTTATAAAAATGCCCGGGCTGCCGGGCTGGATGGACTGGTTGTTATAGGTGGTGACGGTTCCTTCACCGGGGCCATGCTGCTGGAAAAGGAACATGGTCTTTCCTGTATTGGTGTTCCCGGCACCATTGACAACGATATCTTCGGAACCGATTTCACCATTGGTTATGACACTGCCTTGAATACCGTGGTAGAGGCGATTGACAAGATTCGCGATACTGCAACCTCTCATAATCGTCTGTTTCTGATCGAAGTAATGGGTCGGGATGCAGGCTTTATTGCATTAAATGCCGGTATCGCCGCTGGTGCAGAAGAGATTTTGATTCCAGAAGATCAAAAGTCTGTGGATCAATTGATGAGCTCTCTTGAGCAAAGTGGCAGAGCCGGGAAAACATCCAGTATCGTAGTGGTTTCAGAAGGTGATAAATCCGGTGGTGTCTTTGAACTGTCCCGGGCTGTGGAAGAAAACTTCCCGACTTATGAAGTCAAAGTAACTGTGCTAGGTCATATTCAGCGTGGTGGCAAGCCCAGCTGTTATGACCGCGTTCTGGCCAGTCGCCTTGGAGTGGCTTCTGTGGAAGCTCTGCGTGAAGGTGTCAGTGGTGTGATGGTGGGTGTTCGTGACCAAAAAATTGTCCATACCCCCCTGGAAAAAGCCATCAGTAAGCACAATGCGATTGATGGTCATCTGCTAAAAGTAGCGGATATCGTCACCGTATAGATGGTCTCTAACTGCTGTTGTTTGTCGCTTCAGCTGTTAATCTGGAAAGGAATCGGGAGCTTCAGTCGGGTCAACTGGCCAGATTAATCAAGGGCTCCTAAAATAAACGCGTCCGAAGTAGAAGGTGAAAGCGATGGGCCTTTTTGACTCTCTGAAGAAAAGCATTGGGCTAAGCGCCGATCAGGGAACGGTGATCAAGGCACCGCTGACCGGTGACATTGTGCCGATTGAAGAAGTACCTGATCCTGTTTTTGCCGACAAGGTGGTGGGTGATGGCATCGCAATTGATCCTACTGGCAACGTGATGGTAGCGCCCTGTGATGGTGAGATTGGCAAAATCTTTGAAACCAATCACGCCTTCAGCATGGAGACGCCCACCGGGGTTGAGCTGTTTGTTCATTTTGGTATCGATACCGTCGAGCTAAAGGGCGAGGGCTTCAAGCGTATTGCCAGCGAGGGCCAGCAAGTCAAGGCTGGAGATCCGGTCATTGAAGTGGATCTGGACTTTCTGAAGGAGAAAGCCAAGAGTGTGATTACACCCGTTGTGATCTCCAACATGGACGATGTCGCCTCTCTGGAAAAATCTTCGGGCTCTGTTGTCCAGGGCAATGACAACCTGCTGGTTGTCAAAATGAAGTAGTTGTTTCAAACAGGCTGTTATTTTCGGACTTGACATCCTCCCCGCCCTAAGGAGGGTGTCGCAAAGTACGGGGTTTTGCGCTTGTTCGATAATGTCTGTCAGTACCTTGAAGCCGACACACCAGCGGCTTCCAAAATCCCCAACTTCACCTTAAAGCCTTTCAGCGTTTCCTGACGGTCAGAATACCTGACCGACACGTTAGTGACGACCTTTCTTCCTTATTCTATTCTGTCCGCGATTGAACCCTCTGGAAAACTCGTGGTCTCAATTAAAAGACAGGTATGAGTTAGAAATGCAATTCTGCGCCTTTTAAAGCAATGTGTTGTGAGCTCCTGTCATCACTGTATTCCCATAACAAAAAAACTGTGCGATTAGACTAAAGGAGGTGTATATGAAAGGAGTTGTGTCGCTTTTAGTGCTGGTGGTTACCGGCTTCCTGCTGCTGATTTTTTCATTCCAAGAGGTACCTGTGAGCCCGAAAGAAGATCGGGAGGCTGAGAACTTGCAGGTTGTTATTGACGAGTTGGACTCTGTCAGAAGAGAGACTGTGTCCCGATATCTGGACGGAGACTCTCTGTTAGGCGGGAGCAGTTACGAGTCTTATGCCCAGGCCCGCGAGGCTCGCTTGAACCGTATGACCCATCAGGAATTGGTGGCAGAACTCAAGCGTATGGAAGCCGAGCATATCAGGCAGGCTGCGCGCCTTCCTGATATCGTTCTTCCACCGGAGGAAGAATCCGCTCGGGGGGAAGAGGCATGGGGCCTGGATGACACCGTTAGAAAAAGCTCAGTCACCGGGTGTATGGGAGCAAGATCAGCCTACTCATCTTATATGTCATCTTATTATGATGACCTTATCAGGTATCAGTCACAGGGTTGTTTTGATAATTTTTCTCATTCTGTACCTTATTTCTTTATGGACCCAACCCATGAGGAATACACTGTTACCATGCCTGCAGCGATTAGCGATGATGAGCCTGAAAGCTTCACGGTCAGGGTCAGTCCGGGCAAAATGGAAATGCTGAAGCAAAAGCAGAAGCTGGACAAGATGCTGATTGATGATGTGCTCAGAATGACGGGTGAATTGCCCTGATTGATGGTTTAATAAGTAGTTAGTGTCGTTTTTTTAAAGGTGGGTCTGGTTCAAGGTTGCCAGATTTCTCTCAAATCTCCCCGTTATCGCCTGAAGATCATTTCAGTTTCGTGAGATTTTATTTGTAAAGACTGTGTTTTCCTGAGCGATCTGTGACAATCTGGTTATTATTGTCAGAGTTGTCCTGTCTATGTCATCGCTGACGTTCAGCGGCAGGCCATCTATAAAAGACATTTAATGCTATTTTTTTAGCGCTAGCAGCATCAGGAGTCACACATTGCCAATCCCTGTCGAGATCTGCGTCAACAGTCTGAATCCAGACTATGTTTACCGCTCTGTTGCAGCGGCCTGCAAGGGTGGCGCTGCACGTATAGAGTTGTGTGGTGATATGTCCTTAGGAGGCACCACTCCCACAATAGAAGCTCTCGAAGCTGCCCGGGAAGCCTTTCAGGATCGTTGTGGTTTACAGTGCATGATCCGCCCCCGGGGTGGCGATTTTTCATTCGGTACCGAAGAAATTTTGCTTATGGAACGGCAGATCTGTGATGCCGCCAAAGCGCGTGCTGATGGTGTCGTCATAGGTGCTCTTGCACTTCCCGGCAATACCATTAATCGTGATGTACTGGGGCGACTGGTCGACACCGCCAAGACCCGTAATCTGTCCGTGACGTTTCACCGTGCACTGGATGCTACACCCAACGTGTTTGAGAGTCTGGATATACTGATTCAATACGGTGTGGATCGTATTCTGAGCAGTGGTACAACCTGGAGTTCTGCTGACGGCGCTTTTGAAGGCGTGAGGATGCTCGAGCAACTGATGTTGAAAGCCGAAAACAGGTTGGAGCTGGTCGTCGGTGGTGGGGTTGGTCCGGACAACGCCGGGAAGATTCTTCAACAACTACCCGTAGAAAATCATTCGACCAGCATTCATGCGTACAGCAGTGTTCTTGATGAGGGAGAAGTATCGGTTGAGAGAGTGCGTTCCCTCTGTACAGCAGTAGAGTCTTTTCAGTAACCCGGTTTACATGGATTGAATGACTTCTTCCATCTCGGTTCGGATGTTGTCGGATTGAGTGCCAAAGATGGCCTGCATATTCTGACCCACCACGACAACAGCCGTGGCTCCCAGTTGTTTAATGGCTTCCTGGTCAACGTCGTCAGGGTTGTTAACCGTGACTCTCAAACGAGTGATACAGGCATCCAGATTCTTAATGTTTCCCTTGCCGCCAAAAGCCAGAATAAGGTCTCTCGCCAGGGCGCTGGATGGAACCACTTTGGCTGAAAGTTCAGCTTCAACTTCACGTCCGGGTGTTTTGAGGTCCAGCAGGGTAATCATGACCCTGAAGATCACATAATAGAGAACTGCATAGACCAGACCCAGGGCAATAATCCAGAGGGGCTTGGTGGCAATGCCGAAGTAAAGGAGATAATCGATCAGGCCGTTGGAAAATGACATGGCCATCTTAATATCAAGATAGTTGGTGATGGCATAAGCCAGTCCGGCCAGCAGGGCATGAATGCCATAAAGTACCGGGGCGACAAAAAGGAATGAAAACTCTATGGGCTCTGTAATGCCTGTGAGCAATGAAGTGAGAGCCGCTGACAGCATTAGGCCACCGACTTTTTGTTTGTTCTCTGGCCTGGCGCAATGCCAGATGGCAATGGCCGCAGCAGGCAAGCCAAACATTTTGAAAAGGTAGCCACCAGCCAGGAATCCGGCAGTGGGATCACCGGCAAAAAAACGTGCAATGTCGCCTCTAAAGACATTACCTGATGGATCAATGAATTCACCCATCTCCATCTGGAAGGGCACATTCCAGATATGATGCAGGCCAAACGGAATCAGGGCACGTTCAACCACACCATAAACAAAGCCTGCCATGACCGGGTTTTCAGTCACCGACCATTGTGAAAAGGCGTCAATAGCACCCTGAATAGGGGGCCAGATAAAGCTCAGCAGGATGCCGAGAAAGACAGCCCCGATGGCGGTGACAATGGGAACAAAGCGCTTTCCTGCAAAGAAGCCCAGATAATCCGGAAGTTTGATCTTGTAATAGCGATTGAACATCCAAGAGGCCATGATACCGACAATAATTCCACCGAAAACACCGGTATCAATCGTATCTATGCCCATAATAGAACTGGGTTCTACTCCGAGCTCTGCGGCCATGACACCCATGGTTCCCAGCATGACCACGAAGCCTACAGTTGCCGCCACTGAGGAAACACCGTCATTATCAGTAAGGCCAATGGCAGTACCAATAGCAAAGATAATGGGCAGGTTTCCGAAGACCATGCCACCCGCCTGGGCCATGATGCTGGAGACGAGATCTGGAATAAAATCGAAGCCGGCACTGCCTACGCCCAGCAGTATTCCCGCAACAGGCAGAACGGCTACAGGCAGCATCAACGCCCGACCTATCTGCTGAAGTGTGCCGAATGCAGATTTGACCATTGGAGAGACTCCGGGGGAGAAGATTCTAATCTGAGAGCAAGCTGAAGATGGGTAAACTTATGGAAGAATAGACCAAACGGCCGTGAGCGTAGAAATAACATTTACTTCCATGGGCGTGTTGACGGCCAGAGTATCTCCAGCTCCCTCCGGGAAGCAAAAGCTACGCATGATCCGCCATTCATTACGGCGATTCATTCATCCTGATGCGGGTGAGATCTTTTTGCCCGGCCATCCTTTGTGACGAGTTGCTTTACTGCCTGATCAGACGCCTGTCATCCTGCCCGGCCCGGTCACTACTGCGCCAGGGGTTAATATCCAGTCCTCCCCGGCGTACATAGCGAGCATAGACGGTCAGAGATTCCATTTCGAAACGGGCCCGGATCTCTGTGAAAACTCTTTCCACACACTGCTCATGAAATTCCTGATGCCCCCGGAATGAACAGATAAACCTCAAAAACGACTCATGACTAATGGCTTCACCTTTATATTGGACGACCACGGTACCCCAATCTGGTTGCCCGGTAACTGGACAGTTGGACTTCAGCAAATGAGAGTGGATGGTTTCTTCCCGGGTGCCTTCAGCCTTTTGCAAGAGGTCAGGCTTATAGTCATAGCAATCAATGGCCACATCCAGCTGATCTACGCCAATACCGGGAGCCGGTTTGAATCCGAAAACTTCCATTTCGGCAATCGTCATCAGCTTTACGCTAACCGGTGCACCTGCCGCTTGACTGAGATCCTTTTCCATTAGCGCCTGAACCTGAGACACAGAGTCAAACTGAGTCTGGTTGAATGAATTCAGGTAAAGCTTGAAGGACTTTGATTCAATGAGACAGGGCGAATGGCACGGCAACTCAAAACGACCCACCATTGCCAACGGCTTACCCTTTTTATTGAGCCATGACAGTTCATAGCCATGCCAGACATCACTGCCAACGAAAGGGAGATTTTCCGGGTCCAGCCCCAACTCCAGCTGCTTATCCTTACGGGGAATGGGAAACAAAAGTTCCGGATTATACTCCGCTTGGTACTCACTGTTTTTCCCCAGTGGGGAGGCATTCACTAATTCACTCATAATTTCACACTCTGACTCAACTCTTTCTGCCCCATAACCCGGCCAGTTCTGCACTCTCCACATTCAGTTTCGCAGGCCTTTGCCCACTCGCAGGAGATGAAGGGCCCATGTGGCCATGATAACGATAGCCAGAACCATCACAACAAAAGCCCAGCCAATACTGATACCACTGTCCTGCCCGAGGATTCCATAACGGAAGGCGTTCACCTGATAAAGGATAGGGTTCAACAGTGAGATGGAGCGGAATGGCTCGGGAAGAACGTCTACTGAGTAGAAAACCCCTCCCAGGTAAGTAAGTGGAGTTAATACAAATGTCGGGATGATGGCGACATCGTCAAATTTTCTGGCAAACACTGCATTGATGAAACCACCCAATGCAAAAAGAGTTGCAGTCAGAAAAACGGCCAGCAGGGTAATAAGAATATGATGAACCTGAAGCTCCACAAAGAAGGCTCCCAGCAGCATAACCAGAACACCAACATAGAGCCCCCTGACAACACCGCCCATAGTGTACCCGGCCAGAATCACCCAGTTCGGTACCGGTGACACCAGCAACTCTTCAACACTCTTCTGAAACTTGTTGCTGAAAAAGCTGGAAGCCACATTACTGAAGCTGTTGGTAATCACCGCCATCATAACCAGACCCGGTACGACAAAGGTCATATAATCAAAGCCACCCATTTCGCCCACTCTGGAGCCAATCACGGCACCAAAAATAACGAAATACAGAGACATGGTGATCGCTGGCGGCAATAGGGTCTGTGGCCAAATGCGCATGAAACGACGAATTTCTTTACTGAAGATCGTATTAAACGCGACCAGGTTATACTTCCACTCACTCACCGTGCGCTTCCCCCTTCTCAGCTGCACTGCCTTTAGTTTGTCCCGAAGAGTCAGCTCCCGAAGCGTCTGTCGCCGAGGCATCAGAAGTTAAATTGACAAACAGCTCTTCAAGCCGGTTGGACTTGTTTCTCATACTGGCTACTTCAATACGACATTCACTCAGCTGCCTGAACAGGTCATTCACTCCCTGATGCTTGCCAACCTCAACTTCAATGCTACGGTTATCCAACATCTTGACGGTATAACCTGCAAAGGTAGGCAGATATTCAATCGGCTTTTTCAGATCCAGCACAAAGCTCTCTTGTTGAAGCTTGCCCAACAAAGCCTTGGTACTGGTGTTCTCGACAATCTTGCCACTATCGATAATGCCAATATTGCGGCAGAGCTGCTCAGCCTCTTCGAGATAATGAGTGGTCAGGATAATCGTGGTGCCCTGCCCATTGATGTCCCTGAGGAAGTCCCAGAGAGAGCGACGAAGCTCAATATCAACACCGGCGGTCGGTTCATCAAGAATCAGTAGTCTGGGCTGGTGAATCAGGGCTCTGACAATCATCAAACGGCGCTTCATACCGCCGGACAACATTCTTGAGACATTGTGTCGTTTATCCCACAGGCCCAACTGCTTGAGATACTTCTCAGAGCGCTGGCGGGCTTCTTTTGCTGGTATGCCATAGTAACCGGCTTGCGTCACAATGATATCTTCAACTTTTTCAAACTGGTTGAAGTTGAATTCCTGGGGAACGACTCCCAGCATCCGCTTGGCCCTGACAAGATCAGTATCAATGTCGTGCCCGAATATTGAAACCTTGCCAGAAGTCTTTCGAACCAGTGATGAAATAATACCGATAGAGGTTGATTTGCCGGCACCATTGGGTCCCAGCAGGGCGTAAAAATCGCCTTCTTCAACCGAGAGATCAATCCCTTTCAGGGCTTGAAATCCATTGTCGTATTGTTTTCTTAGATTCTGTATTTTCAGTGCCTGAGGCATGTTTTTATAGTCCGTGTTATGCAGAGCTTCTTCTCCATCAAAGCCTTTGCATAGTGTCACTCTTGCTTTTACCCTGCTTTCTCTCATCCATCCAGTGAAATCAAACAGAGGCGATTACTCATGGCAGTTACTTTGAACGTTTTTCCGTCATCAGGAAATAGAAAAATATCCTGCTGCTTATGGCTGTCACTACTTATTGATGTATTGATCTGTAGAGCTTCACTCTCTGCAACGCTGTGGCATAGTCCTTGGAAGAGGCTAAAAAGAGCACTGAGAGAGACGCCCAACCCTTCCCCAAAATGAAAAAAGGATGATTTTATTATAAAACGATAAATTAAACGGCATTTTTAAATTATTTTTTCATACTAAGCCCCAATCAACTGAGTCAGTGCTGGTTTAAGTTGTGGATAAGTGAATGAAAATCCTTCAGCCATGAGACGCTGTGGGTAGATATTCTGGCCTTTCAATACCATTTCAGAAGACTCCCCCAACATTCCCCTGAGAACCATGGCTGGCATTTTCAGGAAGGCCGGACGATTAAGAGTGCCGGCCAGAGTCACGGCAAAGTCTTTATTACTGACAGCTTCAGGAGCGGTGGCATTAAAGGCGCCCTCAGCTGAGTCATTCTCCAGCAAAAATTCCAGCGCATTCACCATATCTTCCATGTGAATCCACGACATCATCTGCTTGCCAGAACCCAGCGGACCACCAATACCCAGACGGAAAGGAAGCATCATTTCCCGGAGCGCACCGCCTTCAGGGTGCAATACTACTCCGGTTCTGACCAGACAAACCCGCAGCCCCAAATCCTTTGCACGCACAGCAGCCTGCTCCCAGCGTATACACAGTCCTGCAGCAAAGTCATCCCCAGCCCCGGAAGACTCATCCAGACGGGCAGCATCGTCCCTACCACCATAAAACCCAATAGCAGAGCCACTGATCAGACAGTCTGGCCGGTTTTCCATTCTCTCAGTCAGGTCAACCAATTCTGAAGTCAATGCGATCCGGCTATTGAGCAACTGTCTTTTTCTTGAGGGAGTCCAACGCTTATCCATCACTCCTTCACCGGCCAGATTGACAATGGCATCGAAGGCTTCAGAGGGCTTCACAGCCGACAAGGACTTTACAGGCTTCACTTCAGTGGACAGAAGGCGGTGTACATCCCTGGCATCCTGTCTGCTCAAAATGGTCAGCCGATGCCCTTTTGATAAAAGTCTGGCCACCAGTCGGCGGCCAATAAACCCTGTTCCCCCGGTAATCAGTATCTGCATGACATAAGTCCCGAATAAGCCTTGAAATGAAATGGAGCGTCCTCAGTCTCACGGGATAAAATCCCATGATTCCATATTAAACAGCCATGAGCTTCAGAAACAATTTTTTACTGATGATTTTTATTGCAGAATGAATGAACTTTGAGGCAGATTTTTTACCCATAAAAAAATACCCTGGGTCCCCTCAAACCCGGGTATTTGATCAGCTGGCTTGTCACTGGCTCCCGCTTCTTTTTTTTATGTCCCTTATTCTCTGGCGCTTTTTATTATTTTTCTTGATTGGCCCGAGTGACTTCATAATACGTATTACCTACTACAAAAACCTTGATCTATATCAATAAAGCTTCGGTTTACACCTATGCGAATATCCAGTCACGAATATAAGGCATTTGTCTTTTTTTATTTCACTTTCACTCAAGCAGTCCAAAACCCGGTTTTTTGACTTATGTCAGCCATAATGTCACCACTCCATGAAACCGACTGCATCTAAAAAGACACAGTGTAAACTGAGCGTCCTGACTATTTTTACCGTAAAACATTTTTTGAGTGTTTCGGGCAATTGATCAAGAGTCCGCAAAGCACTCCGGCTAACTGTATACCAGACAGGAGTATGACCATGGATCCAGAGTCTGCCGTAATGGAGATTATCATTAACTCTGGCCTCGCTCGCAGCTGTGCTTACGATGCTTTGTCCAAGGCAAAGGCTGGGGATTACGAAGGAGCCGAAGAGATGATAGCTCACGCCCGGGAGGCCGCAAAAGGGGCTCACAGAATCCAGACTCAACTGATCGAGGAAGATCAGGGCGAAGGGAAAAGGCCAATGACCCTGGTGATGGTACATGCCCAGGATCATTTGATGACATCCATGCTGGCTCAGGAAATGGTTCAGGAGCTGATAACACTTCACAAAAAAATCGATCAGAAGCAAAAATGGCCACAATAAAAGACGTCGCTGAGCGAGCAAAAGTATCCCGTGCTATCGTATCCAGGGTACTGAAAAATACCGGACAGGTAACGGAGACAACCCGCCTGTGAGTGGAGTTTGCTATTCAAGAGATGGCTGCAGGTTGTGTGGAAGCCTTTGCTTTTCTCTGTGAATACAGTTTAACGAAACTCGCGAAATTCTCCATCCATAGCCTCTCATTGGGAGCGTAGCGACCTTTGAAGGTTTGGATGGAGATGGATAGCGAATAGCCCGTATAGGGCTGTCATTTCTCCGGCCTCTCCTGTTTCTGTATGTATTCCTTCAGAACTTCCAAAGGCGCACCGTCAGCCGTTATCAAGCAGTACGCCCTTGTCCATAGAACAGGCTTCCAATAATGCATTTTCAAGTGCTTTGAAAACTCTTTTCGGATAAGCCTGCTGGTGACAGTTTTCAGGTTGTTCACGAACTTGCTGGGCATGATGTTCGGATGCAGATCAAGCATTAGGTGAACATGGTCAGCCTCTCCACCAAACTCTTCAAGATCAACCTCCCACTTTTGGCAAAGGTCACGACAGATTTCTTCCAACCTGACCAGCATGGGAGCTGTGAAGCATCTACGGCGGTATTTTGTTACTAACACTAAATGATATTTTAGCTTATAGACACAATGATAGTGGGATTTCATTCTATTACACTAAGTTATTTTGTGTTATTATAGTCGTATGAGAGCATACAAGTACAGAACCTACCCCAACCCTGAACAGCGAGTGCTGATTGAAAAGCACTTCGGTTGCTCTCGTCATGTCTATAACTGGGCATTGTCAGAAAAAGACAAACATTACAAAGAAACCGGAAAGAGCCTGTCAAAGCGTCAGCTTCAGGATCGTCTGGTTGCCAGCAAGAAAGACGACAAAGAATGGTTGACGGACGTCAACAGTCAAAGTCTGCTGGCCTCTCTCGCCAACCTGGATACTGCGTTCACCAACTTTTTTCAGGGTCGAGCCCAGTTTCCAAAATTCAAATCAAAATATTCCGGCTGGCAGTCTTTCCAATGCCCCCAGCATGTAACGGTTGATTTTGAAGCATCGGCTATCAACCTGCCAAAGCTGAAGGGAATAAAAGCAAAACTTCATCGCCCGTTTTCCGGCAAGGTCAAAACCGTTACTGTCAAGCGTTCACCGTCAGGCAAATACTTTGCCAGTGTGTTGGTTGATGATGGTGTTGTTGATCCAGCTCCTGCAACGATTGAAAGAGAAAACACTGTTGGTCTTGATGTTGGGCTGACTGAATTTCTTATTGATAGTAAAGGTAACAAGACTGAAAACCCTCGTATTCTGAAGGCTTCACTGGTTCGGCTGGCAATGGAGCAAAAGATACTCGCCAGAAAGAAAAAAGGTTCAGCCAACAGATCAAAGCAAAAACGCAAAGTCTCCATAATCCATGAAAAAATAGCCAACCGTCGCTACGATTTCACGCACCAGGCAACAGCAAATTTGGCTGACAAAAGCCACGCAACCACCTTTGCTGTAGAAGACCTCAATATCAAAGGCATGATAAAAAACCGTAAACTTGCCAGAGCAATACAGGACGCAGGCTGGGGAATGTTTCTGACGACACTGGAATACAAGTGTCGTTGGAATGGCAAGAACCTGATTCGGATAGGGAGGTTCCATCCGAGTTCCAAACTGTGTAATTGCTGCGGCTATAAAATGGAAGCCATGCCCCTGTCTGTGCGGGAGTGGCAGTGCCCAAATTGTCAATCTGTCAATGACAGGGACATAAACGCCGCCTGTAATATCCGTGATATTGGTTTAGCTGATTCGCTGGGATGCAGCGATTGTATAAAGAGTTCCCCTGTAGCAATATCTGTCAGCGCAGGTGCTACAGCGAAAGGTGTTGAGAGTTCTCAGCGTGGGTCGCAAGAAGCCCCCACTAAAGCTGCTTCAGCGGCTTAGTGGTGGGAGTACATCACCCCGTAAATTAATCATCAAAATAAATAGAAGGATGAGGAGGGCAGAGCACGCCAACGAATGCACCAGCGGCAAAACCAGCAAAATGACTAGCAGCAAGGTAGCCATAAAATGCATAAGCTATAGGGCAGCTGGCAAGGCTAATAGAAAAACCTATAAACCCGTAAGGTAGTACTTCAATTACGCTATTTCCCGCTCCAAAAACAGCTCCGGATAGAGTAGCTGTGCGTACACCAGCAGCCAAAGCGGTCATAACATCACCAGTCTCAGCCAAACCACTGTAAATATTAATAATGCCAGAGGTACCAATAAGAGTTGCCCCAATAAGAGCAGAGCCAGCAGCACCAATAAAAGCATTAGTAGCAATTTGAGATATTCTGGTTACCCGTTCACGCAATGATCGAGGAGGAGGCATATTCTCAAAAACATATGACGGCACCGGAGCCCTACAGCTAGGACAAGTCTTGGAATGGCCATACCATATAGCAAGACATTTTCTTCCAAAAACATGAGATTCATGGCACGGGAGAACCACTTTTTTATTCTTACATCGAAGATCTTCATTATCTTTTTCATTAAAAGACCCGAGACAGATTTGACATGCATCCGAAACACTCATTGTCATAAAATAAGTTCCATTTCTGTTCATTAGTAAATAATGAGATAAAAAACTGGCAGAAAAGTTCCCCAAATTTTATGACTTACCCTGTGAAAAGCCATAACGATGCCAGGCGGAAGAACCGTTGCCTCGTCTCAGCTTTGCTCGCTACTTTTGCGACAGCTTCCTCCGTGGGAATGACGCCCTCCTACTTAGCGACCATTCTGGCAATATCATCATGCTCCATGCCACTCCGTGCGAAGAAGTGCTTGAGACGATTGCACCCGGAGCCGGTCCCGGTACGTGCCCCAAAGTTCGGGCAATACGGGAAAGGTTGACTGAACCCATCTGCATGAGGCCAAAAATAACCAGCGCAATAAGGTCAATACAGGATTGATGCCCAAGAGAGGTTTCAAGATGATTTGCCAGTAAATGGGGGCTTGTCCCCTGCAGAGGTCGTCAAGTTGCAAGATCAGTCATTTGGTCCATATATATTCTTCAGCATATGGAGGTTATTGGCTGATATGAAAAAATATATAGCTCTGACTGCTCTTTTTTGTCTTTCCTGTAAGAGTGTTGCCACAGGCTATGTTATCCGCAGTCCTTATGACTACAATTCTGTGGCTAATTTTGTGCTTCAATCAAATGGCTGGGGTATTCTTTGGGTGTCCATCCGGCAGCAGGCTTTTCCATACTGGGTGCAAGGCTTCCCCGCGCCAACAAACTTTTTCCCTAGTCATATGGGTATTATGATTCGAGGCTGCATGTATTATGTTGAGGTACTGGATTACTTCTCTCCCTAGCAGCCTGTCGGACTTAAGGCTGTCCTACTGCGGTTGCAATAAATTGG
>NZ_JAHHPN010000655.1:0-3890 GCF_024606325.1 Endozoicomonas sp. ONNA1 | reverse complement strand
GTGCAGGCTTCTCTGGCTTTCTGGATAACGGGCTGAAAGTTTCGGAAGACTGAATATCCCAATACTCGCGCTAATGCTCTTGCTGACCAGCACTCTTGCCCTAGCTCATTCACCTGCCTGATCGATTCAAAGCTCTGATGATCTGTGTTCATTGATTTATCCATGCTGTGTCTCTACCTGTATAAAAAAACAGTTATTATATAGCACGTCCTGCCCGTTCTGGCTTCTGACCATATTGCGCAGCTGCGCAATATGGTCGTGAAGGAGGCCGGTTTAATGTCATTCCAGCAGCCGCTTTTTCAGCAGGCTCTGTAAATCCCTGCGGCTATCAATAACGGTGAACACAAAGACCGACTGTTCCCGAATCTGGTAAATAATCCGGTAAGGTGGATGAGACAGTTCCCGGTGAGTTTTCATACCCGCAGCCAGCATCTCCGGTACCCAATGGCCCCGCTCAGGCATAGTGTTCAGGGTGCTGATGGCATTTTGCAGTTCATCCAGCCAGGTCAGCACCTGCTGTTGTCCGGTTTTCTGCAGCAGGAAACGGCTGATATCCTGTAAATCCTGCTGTGCCCAGCGGGTGAGGTGGACAGTGTAAGACGGACTTTCGGTTGCCCCGGACGGTTCAGGTTTGCTCATCGATTACCGCTCGCCAGACTCTATCTGTTGTTTAAGCCGATTGAAAAACGCTTCAGCGGGTTCGCTATCGCCCTGTTCGATCTGTTGCTGACCAGTGGCCAGAATTTTCAGCAGAGCCAGTAACTCCTGCTGTTGCTGGTAGCTGTCGGCATCGAGAATGACGGCGCTGGCCTCACCGTTCTGGGTAATCACCATGGGCTGGCGGTTTTCCCGGATTTCGTTAATCACCGCTGAGGTGTTTTTTTTCAGATAGCTGATCGGTTTGATTTGGTCCATACGCATGGCGTCCTCCTGATGAAAGTCTTATAAAGTGCCTTTTAAGGTTCTTTATTATAGGCCTTAAAAGGCGCTTTGTAGCAAGGGCGGATTTACTGATCCGCCGCTTCCTCCAACAGTTGTTCCAGCTGGTCAATATCCGGGAACAGGGGTTCGCCTTTGCCATCGAAACCATCGGTTTTCAGGCGTTCCAGCAGGGCGTGGTTGGCGGTTTCGCTGGATTCGGCCTGGATTAGCTGTTGTTCCGTTAGTTGGCCTTCGATGAGGGCTTCGACCAGGAGTTTGGCTGCTTGGGTAAGCTGCTTGGTCAGCTGTCTTGCGCTAATGATGTCGAGAACAGCATGTTCTACCCACTGTTGAGTCTGTTCACCCAGCAAGGGTATCTGTAAGCCATGAACAGATGGGTAATCTAATGCTTCTCGTGTACCACCTATGGAAGCTCGATTAACCTGATGCTTTACAAAATCTGAGTTAATAGCCGCACAAATATATGCAGCACTGTATTTGGGGCTGATATCAAAGCGAACAGAGTGCTGATTTATATTGACGGGTAAATCCTGTTCGGTAACAAGTGAGGCAGTGCCTGGATAGCCTGTGATGGTAAGAATAATATCGTTAACCATACAGCGGCTTCTTGCTAATTGTTGATCACTGTTTTTGTCTATATAAACAGCATCGCTCAAATCAAGCTGTAGAGCCTTAACATTCTGTACTCTGGCAAAAAGAGTGCCTTGGTCAATGTACTTTGCCCCTTTGGGAGTTGCACCTCCAGTTACTCCTCTTTCACCTAATAATGCAGAAAGTCTAACAAGTCTGATTGTGCTATTTTCTGTCCTATGCAGTAAATCTGTAACGACGGGATCGTACTGTTTGGGATTGATTCTGTACGGAGATAGTTCAGCTTTCTTTGCTCTCCAAAAAGTTTGTTTTGGTTTGAGATTTTGGGTCAGGGGGGCAAAAGTGTTTGTCACTTCCTGGTTAAGATCTTTCGCCCAAGCCCTGAGCCGCTCGGCCTGACGGACTTTATCGCCGATGTATTTTTGGGCTGGATCACTGAGTATCGCTACAGGAATAGAGCGAACATGTTCGTTCACCATATTAATTTGCCCTGTACTGCCTGCAACCCCTTGTTCGAGAGCTCGCTCACCCCACCAACTTCTTAAAAAGGAACAAAGATAGCCCTCGTCGTATTGAGGTTTTACTGTCATTTTTGCAATATGCTGATTCGTTATAGGTTTCTGGTCCCCATAAAAGACAGAAACCCTCCCTATACTGCCTGCACCAGTCAGATTGATAAGTAGATCACCATATTTAACGCTAACTCTGCTTGAGTCTTTGATACTTGATATATCGGCATGATCAGCAGGCGATATGTCCGCAAGCAGGTCTTGAACATTTTTGGTTTTCAGGCACGGATAGGTGCCACCATACTTCGGATGAGGGCCTGGACTAATTGTATTTGCAATAAGCGTTTGCAACGGGAGCCAATTGAAAGCCTTGATTTCATTTATCGCTTTGGTAATGGCTGGTCGGTAAGACTGAGCCGACCATAGCAAGCCTATATCGCTTGGTTTAACTCGGTTAATATGGCGTGTACCACGCTGCTTATCAACAGACATCACTCACCCCGCCTATAAGCACCAACAATCTTATCCAGATCATTGGAAACACCTGCGGAGTAATCTTCCACATTATTCTTCACTAAGTAACCCAGAGTTTCAGCCACCGCCATAAACACATCACCCTGAGGTTCAGGCAGAAAACGATCTTCATTCTCAGGATCAGCCGGACGTTTCTGCAAATAAAGAATAGAGGTTTTGGCACCCGTACCCGACAGTTTAAAGGTATCCGCTGGCAGGCTGACTACGGCTTTAACAATGGCCTTGCCTCCCACAAACTCACCACTTTTCTCATCCTTTTTGCCCATAATGTATTCCCGCACATAACGGTCACCGGAGTTACAGAGAATGCCATCGGGCAAAACAATCAACAGCCGACCGCCGGGTTTCAGCAGTTGCAGGCAGCGGTCAATAAAGAGTACCGCCGGATCAATGGAGCCGCCTTTTACCTGGTTCCACTCGCCACTTTTGTTGGGTTTACTGCCCAATGCCAAACCTTTAGGAGAAGGGTGGAGCTGGTATTTGGCTTTTTTGCCGTTGGAAACATTACGCAGGTCAGTTCTGAAACCTGCCCAGAGTGGATTACCATCGTCGTCTTTAAACAGGTCGCCAGTATCTTTCCATTCCATTCTTTGATAGTCGTAATAAGCGTTATACGATTCCACCACCTGCTCAGCAGGACGGAAACCACCCAGCACTTGCTCCATATTTGCTTCGTACTGTTTTTTGGATTCCTTGCCACGCTTATCGCTCTTGAACTTCGGCGTACCAAACGGTGGATTGGTGCAGATCAAGCTCAGGCTGTTAGGCTTCAGGGAGCGGCTGGTCAGGGAGTTATCGGTGTAGAAAATCTTGGCTTTTTTCGCCCCCTGCAAGGCCATATTGACCCTTGCCAACATCACCATGCGAGGAGCCGCATCAGCACCGATAAAGCTGTTGTTCAGCATATCTTCCCAGAGCTTGTCACGCAGGTTGTCCTGCATGGGCAGTTCATCCAGAGCGGTCCTTAAATGACGCATGGCCACAGAACCAAAACCGTAGGAACCACAGGTAGGATCGCCAAACGTAAATACCGGATTACCATCGGCATCACGGGCGGTCAGCTCTTCCGGGGATTGTTCTTTGATATCGTGAAACGCCATTTCCAGCATGGCCTGTTTCACCGGGTTGGGCGTCAGATAAACACCCAGTCCGCCTTTGGATTCAAAGTTGGCACGCAGGAAAACATCGAACACCCTACCCAGCAAATCGCCGGACATATCTGCCAGAGTGCCATGCTCTTTGCCCGGAACCGGTGTGTTGCGGTTGTCCGTTACCGGCCCGAGATCCTGAATCGCTTTTAACAGGGTTTCGTAA
>NZ_JAHHPN010000654.1:0-38409 GCF_024606325.1 Endozoicomonas sp. ONNA1 | reverse complement strand
TGAATGGGTGTGTTGCACGAAAGGTGACTGCTTGAGGTAATGGGCTTGCAGAATACTTGCTATCGGTCACCTATTCACCCTTTCATATCAAGCTTTGTCTCGAAATTGTCCCCTACAGAGAGAGGTAACAAGGTTAGAATGAACAAATAACAGCCAGATCTGACAATAGCCCTTTCACGAGCTTTTCCTGATCTATCCTTCCTCTCTGTCCACCAGAATGTAGGGATAGAATTATTAAACATTCCCTCTTTGCAGCACTGCTGTTGCTGATGTCTGCCTTCTGTCAGGCGAAGTCGTTGACGGAACGTTTTGTTGTCGAGCTTGAGCAGAATTCCGGTTCCCCAAACAAAAGCTTTTCTATAAAGCGTGGCTGTCATACATTGACGCAGGATCCACCAGTCATTGCCAATACCAACGGCGATGCAGGACCAGATTTGCCGCCTGATAACAAACGACACAAATATAAAAGTTACGGAATAAAAACGACCCTTATTAAGTCGATTTCGTGGCAGTGGCTTCACGCTGCTCACCTGCTGGTGGGTTACGAACTGATCCCGGTCACCAAGGACGTGCGTCTGAGTTCCACCCCTTATTTATGGCTACCTATAGAAGTGGTTGTTGTCAGTTGGCTTTTAAAAAGCTACTGGAATCCCACTTCACCGCTGTTTAACCACAGTCAACACCAGGAGGCAGCCTCTGTGCTCACACAGGACGGTCAACCGTTTGCGATCATCACTATGATGCATGGCTCTGGTGATAACCGACCACAATGTACACCACTAGAATCATCCGGCCAGAGAGTCGGGATAGCGAGCTGTCACCCTGCAGGCTCTTTCAATCATCTCCTGTATTCTGACTCTGATGGCGGTGACGGAGGGCCCCGGGAAAACTCACACACTTTGGGTTTCAATTGTTTCGTTCATCCCTGTCATGGCGTTTGTCAATTTCCGGGAGCAAGATCGGGACAAAGCTCACGCTCTCATTCGCTGAATGAACACGGCCTTACTTGCATAGGCTATTTTGGTCCCGTAAACGCAATACACCCAATGAGTCCCGCGTCTGCCAGCAACAATGGCCCTGACGGGGCAGTGAAAGATGATGTACCAACACATCGGAATGTGCCTGTCTCTGCTGATGACTTGGTTATAATCGATGGGTTACTCAGGCTAAGTAATCCCGGTCTTCCAGAAGGAAGCGGGATTTCCTGTACAGCTCCCCGTTTCTCATACCCAATCGGGATTTCACCTCTGGGTCGCCTTCCTTCCTGCAACGTGACCGTGTTCGGGGAGGATGGTCTGCAGCGACCCTGCGGGAAAGTCTTCAAGAATGTTCGATCCATGTCATCTCACAAAAGCAAATACCACACCGGACAAAAAACCTGTGACCTGATAGTGGCAGGGAAAGATGGTCAACAACAGCCATGCGGGGAAGTCTTCATGAATGCTCATACTCTTGCGAATCACAAAAGAAGCGTACATAGCGGGCAAAAAACCTGCAACGCAACACTGTTCACAGAAGATAATCAGCCGCGACCATGCGGGACCATCTTCAAGAATGCCCAATCTCTGTCGACTCACAAAAGCCAATATCATACCGGGCAAAAAACTTGTGAGGTGACCGTAATCGGGGAGAAGGGTCTGCGGCGATCCTGCGGGAAGCTCTGCAAGACGGCTAGTGCCTTGTTGGTTCACAAAAGAAACGAACACATCGGCGAAAAAATCTGTGGCATGACCGTGCTCGGAGGGGATGGCCAGCCGCATCCCTGTAGGAAAGTTTGCAAGAAACCTCAAGAGCTGGCGGATCACAAAAGAAGAGACCACAGCAGACAGCAAACCTGTGAAGAGACAGACATTGGGGAGGATGGCTTGCAGCGACCATGCAGAAAGATCTTCAAGAATACTAAATCCCTGACGGAGCACAAAAGCAGATACCACAGAGGGCCACAAACCTGTGGTGCAACAGTGGTCGGTGAAGATGATCAGCCGCGACCATGCGGGACAGTTTGCAAGCATGGTAAAGCCCTTTCGGATCACAAAATTCAAGTCCACAGCGGGCAAAAAAGCTGTAAGGTGACCATGGTCGGGAAGGATGGCCAGCCACAGCCATGCGGCAAGATCTGCAAGAATGCTCATGCCCTTGCAAATCACAAAAGCAGACAGCACCGTGAGCCAAGAACCTGTGAAATGATAACAGTTGGGGTGGATGGACAGCAGCAGTCATGCGGAAAGATCTTTAAGAATGTTCATTCCCTGTCGGATCACAAAAGAAGACATCGAAAACGCCAGCGTGTTGATGAGAATCAGGACGACGACAGAGCTCCTGAAGAAGGTAAAGTGAAAAGTGAATAAGCAACGATCAGACCGGACAGCAGCGCTCCCACGAGCTTTTCTTGATCTATTCTTCCTCTCTGTCAACCGGAATGCAGGGATAGAAATATTAAACAATCACACCTTACTGCACTGGTGTTGCTGATGTTGTTGTCTAACGTCTGTCAGACCGAACTATTGACAGGATCTTTTATTGTTGAGCTTGACCAAAATGCAGATTATCCAAATCAGAGTTTTTCTATAAAGTATGGCTGTCATACATTGCCACATTACCCGCCTGTCATTGCCGCCTCTAAAGTTTATGCAGAGTCAGATTTGTCATCTTATAACAAACGACAAAAAACGTTCAGTTATCGAATAAAAACGATTTTTGTTGAGTCGATTACGTGGCAATGGCTTTACAGTTGGCACCTGCTGGTGGTTTACGAGCTGATCCTGACCACCAGAATCACCCCTCTTGGTTCCACCTATTATTCATGGCTACCTGCAGAAGTGGTTGTCGTTGTCAGTTGGCTTTTAAAAAGCGATTGGAACCTCAATGCACCGCTGTTTAAAGCGCTTGAACTGCAGGAGTCAAGATCCATGCTGATACAGGAGGAGGATCATCCATTTGCGAGCATCCCTATGATGTATGGATCGGGAGATAACCCAACACAATACCCACCCTCAGAATCATCGGGCCAGCAAGTTACCAAAGCCACCACTGAACCTGCACGCTCTTTTACCAGTCTCCAGTATTTTGTCTCTGGCGACGATGAAGGAGACTCTCAACAAAACTCACATACTTTAGGTTTAAATTGTTTTGTCCATCCCTGTCATGGCGTTTGTAATTTCCGGATATCATTCGATAGTACAGAGTCCGTTGAATCGCAGCAGAACTCTCTGAATAGCTCGTACCCGTATTTGGCTGATGGACACCGCTTAAGTTGCGTAGATCAGAATGATCTTTCTGACGTTCAACTCCCATTCGATTATGACCCTGTATTTGATGGAAACCCTGGAGACGAAGTCGCCCATACCACCGACGTTGCCGGGTCACTCATTGATGATGTGGCATTGTTCGAAACCCTACCTTCCAAGACAGAGGATTTTGAGGTCGTTAATAAGTCACTCGATTTGCGGTATCTTCTCGAAGGAGACCAGATACTCTTTACTCATGACCATTCAGAAAGACAACCAACCACCACCGAATCATCCCAATTGGATCAGAGCCAACTTCATCTTTCTCACGAAGGAGCAATACCAGTTACACACAACACTAGACAATTCATATGTGATGTAACTGTGGTTGAGGAGAATGGTCTGCGACGACCATGCGGAAAGGCCTGCAAGAACGCTCGCGTGCTGTCGAATCACAAATGCGGATACCACCGCGGGGAACGAATCTGTGATGTGATCGTGATCGGGGAGAATGGCCAGCAGCGGCAATGCGGAAACGTCTGCAATAATGCTAATGTCCTATGGGAGCACAGAAGAAAAGTTCACAGTGGGCAACAAATCTGTAACGTTACCGTGGTCGGAGAAGATGGACAGCCAAGACCATGTCGGATGGTCTTCAAGAATGTTCCATCTTTGTCAACTCACAAAACCAAATACCACACCGGGCAAAAAAACTGTGCCGTGACCATAATCGGGGAGAATGGCCGGCAGCGAGCATGTGGTGTGGTCTGCAAGAACGCTGCAGCCCTGTCACATCATAAAAGAAGAGAGCACTCCGGACAAAAAATCTGTGATTCAACTGTGGTCGGGGAGGATGGCCAGCTGCGGCCATGCGGGAAGGTTTGTAAAAATATTCAAGATCTGTTGGGTCACAGAGGCAAAGTCCACAGATTACAACAAATCTGTGACAAGTTCGTGTTCGGGGAGGATGGCCAGCTGCGGCCATGCGGAAAGGTCTGCAAGAATGCTCCTGCCCTGTCGCTTCACAAAAGACGAGATCACACCGGGCAAAAAGCCTGTGACGTGATAGTGTTCGAGGGGGATGGCCTGTCGCGGCAATGCGGAAAGATCTGCAAGAGTAAAGAAGAGCTGCATTATCACAGAAGAAAACATCGGAAACGCAAGCCTGTTGATTTGGCACAGGACAATGATATCAGTCCTTGATCTGGCACCCGCCGTTCACGAGTTTTTCTTGATCTATCCTTCCTCTCTGTTAACCAGAATGCAAGGATAGAATCATTAAGCACTCTCTTTTTGCAGCACCGTTGTTGCTGATATTGTTGTTATCTGTCGCATGTCACGCGGAACCGTTGACAGAATGTTTTGTTGTCGCGTTTGAACAGAATACAGGCTCTCCAAACAAAAGCTTTTCTATAAAGCCTGTCCGGCACACGTTGACACACAGCCCGTCAGTGATTGCCAAAACAAACAGCTATGCAGAACCCGATTTACCATCTGATAACAAGCGACATAGACCTGGCAGTTACGAAATGAAAACGCCCCTTGTTGAGTCGATTTTCTGGCAATCGCTTTACGTTTCCAATCTGCTGATGGGTTACGAACTGACCATGACCACCAAAGACGTCTCTCTTGGTTCGACCCCTTATTCATGGCTACCTGTAGAAGTGATTGTCGTTGTCAGTTGGCTTTTTAAAAGCTATTGGAACCCCCAATTATCCCTGTTTAACCCGATTGAACTACAGGAGGCAAACTCTGTACTGAGAGAGGGGGATGAGCCGTCTGCGACGATCAGTATGATGTATGGCTCTGGTGATAACCAAACACAATACCTGCCATCAGAATCAGCTGGCCACCGAGTCCCGGCAGCTAGCAGCCAACCTACAGGCTCTTTCGTTCGGCTCCAGTATTCTGACTCTGGCCGCAGTAACAGAGACCCTCATCAATATTTGCATAGTTTAGGTTTAAATTGTTTCGTCCATCCCTGCTGCGGTGTTTGTCAATTCCGGCCATCGGGAGCAACCCCCGAACAAATCTCATGTCCTTATTCAGAGAATATAAACATGCATAGTCGTATACAACATTTTGATTCTGGAAACGTAACGCAACCAATGAATTCAGGGGCCACCTATATTAATAAGCCTAACAGATCAGTCAATGACGATGTCCCAATGCCCGGGAATGTGCGTGTCTCTGTAAATGACCAGATTATAATTGATGGGTTACTTAGTTTGGGTGGTCGTAGTCTTCCAGAAGAAAACAGGACTTCCTGTACGCTTGCCCAATTTTCACGCCCGGTGGTGCCATCATCTTCGGGTTGTCTCCATTCCGGAGGGGTTACTCATTGCCAGCAAGCCCTTTCTAATCGTAAAAGAAGAGACTGCACCGTGCAGCTAACCTGTGACGTGATAGTGGCTGGAGAAGATGGCCAGCAACTACCGTGCGGGAAGGTCTGCAAGGGTCTTAGAACCCTGGAAAATCACAAAAGAAGAGCCCACACGGAGCAAAAAACATGTGACTTGAAAGTGGGCCGTAAGGATGGCCAGTCGAAGCCATGCGGAAAAACCTTCAAAAATGCGTTATCTCTGTCGGTTCATAAAAGCAGATCTCACAGTGGGCAACAAATCTGTGAGGTTAATGTGATCGGGGCGGATGGCCAGCGGCAGCCATGCGGAAAATCCTGCAAGAATACTCATGCTCTGTCCGAACATAAAAGAAGAAACCACGGCAGACATCAAACCTGTGAGGTAGCCGTGGTCGGAGATGATGGCCAGCAACGGCCGTGTGGGAAGGTCTGCGAGAATGCTAATAACCTTTCGATTCACAAAAGGAAACACCACACTGGGCAACAAACCTGTGACATATCCGTTGTCGGGGAGGACGGCCAACAGCGGTCATGTGGAACCGTCTGCAGTAATGTTCAGGAACTGTCATATCACAAAAGCAGGTACCACAGCGGACAACAAATCTGTGATATGAGTATGACCGGGGAGGATGGTGAGCTGCAGCCATGCGGGTCGGTCTGCAAGAATGCTCCCTCTATGGCAGTTCACAAAAGCAGATACCACAGCGGAAACAAAACCTGTGATGTGACCGCGGTCGGGGAGGGAGGGCAGCAGCGACCGTGCGGGTGGGTCTGTAAGAATGCTGGAGACCTGTCATCTCACAAAAAAAAAGTCCACACCGGCCAACAAACCTGTGAAATAAGCGTGCCCGGGGAGGATGACCAGTCGCGGCCATGCGGGATGGTCTACAAAAATGCTCTGTCTCTGGCAGTTCACAAAAGCAAAGTCCACACCGGACAAAAAACCTGTGATGTGGCCGTGGTCGGGGAGAATGGCCAACAGCAACCCTGCGGGACGGTCTGCAAGAATGCTCAATCCCTGTCGTCACATAAAAGAAAAGAGCATACCGGGCAACGAAGCTGTGATGTAAAATTCGTCGGGGAGTGTGGCCAGGAACGAGCATACGCCAAGGTCTGCAAGAGTGCCAGTGCCCTGTCGGATCACAAAAGAAGACATCGGAAACGCAAGTTTGAAGACCTGAAGAAGGATGATGACCTTAACCCTTGAGCTGACACCTTCTCCTACAGAGCCTTGTTACTTTATCTTTTTTACTGTGAGAAATTTTTCATCACCAGGGGTGACAAAAAATTGTTTCAGTCACTCATGGTTGATTTATGAGTGGGGTGGTCGTCTTGATTCATATCAACAAGCTTGCGCTTTCGATGTATTCTTTTGTGATCCGCCAGGGCTTGAGCACTCTTGCAGACCTTCCCGCACGACTGTGGCTGTCCATCCTCTCCGACCACCTTTGCCTGACAGGTTTTTTCTCCGGTGTGGTATTTTCTTCTGTGATCCGACAGGGCTTTAGCATTGTTGAAGACCTTTCCACATGGCCGCTGCTGGCTATCTTCCCCGTCCGCGCTCACCTTACAGGTTTGTTGCCCGCTGTGGACTTTGATTTTGTGATCCGACAGGACTTTTGCATTCTTGCAGACGGTCCCACATGGTCGCGGCTCGCCGGCTTCCCCTACCACTGTCACACCACAGATTTGTGGCCCCCTGTGGTATTTGCTTTTGTGCTCCGACAGGGATTTACTATTCTTGAAGACCTTTCCGCATGGCCGCTGCAAGCCATCATCCCCGACCCTTGTCTCTTCACACGTTTGTTGTTCGCTGTGGTCCCTTCTTTTATGGTCCAACAGATCTTGCAGACTCTTCCGGGCCTTCCCACAGGGTTGCGGCTGACCATCCTCACCGATCACTATCACGTCACAGATTCTTTGCCCGCTGTGGTATCCACTCTTATGAGACGACAGGGCTTTGGCATTCCTGCTGACCTTCCCGCATGGCCGCTGCCGACCATCCTCTCCAACCACGGTCACGTCACAGGTTTGTTGCCCTGAATGTTCTCTGCCTCTGTGATCCGATAAGCTTTTAGCACCCTTGAAAATCATCCCGCATGGCTGCGGCTGTCCGTCCTTCCCAACCACTATCAGGTCACAGATCCTATGCCCGCTGTGGTACCCACTTTTGAGATATGACAGAGTTGTGACATTCATGCAGACCTTTCCACATGGCCGTTGTTGGAGATCCTCCCCGACCACTGCAATATCACAGACTTGCCTCCCTGTCCGCACTTGTTGTTTTCGATTAGACGGAGTTTGTTGGCAATGGGTAGCCCCTCCGGAAGGAAGACAACCCGGGGATTTTCGAAGACTGAGTAAACCATCCACTATAATCTCGTCATCAACGTTTAAGGGAACATTCCCGGGTATTTGTACATTATCATTGAGTATCTCGTCAGGGTCACTGATAGAGACTGCTTCTGCACTCACTGGTTGTCTGGCATTTCCAGGACCAAAATGGTTTGTGCAACCAAGACAGTGTTCATTCACCGAATGAGGGCACGCGCTTTGTCCGGGTGTTACTCCCGATGGCTGGAATTGACAAACGCCATGACATGGATAAGCGAAACAATTTAAACCTAAAGTGTGTGAGAACTCTTGAGGGCCTCCTTTACCATCGCCTAAGTCAGAATACATAAGACGAATGAAAAAACCTCTAGGGTAAATGGTGGCTTCCCGGACTTGCTGACCGGATGGTTCTGATGGTGGATCTTGTGGTGGATTACCACCAGAGCCATACATCAGAGTGATGGTCGCAAACGGATAATCCCTCCGTGTCAAAATAGTAGTTGCCCCCTGTTGCTCAATCGGATTAAACAGGGGTGATTCGGGGTTCCAATAGTTTTTAAAAAGCCAACCGAAAATGACGACCACTTCTACAGGCAGCCATGAATAAGGTGCGCAGCATAGAGGGGCGTCTTTGCTGGTCAGGATCAATTCGTGACCCACCAGCAGGTGAGTGGCGTAAAGCCATTGCCACGAAATCGACTTAATAGGGGTCGTTTTTATTCCGTAACGGCTAGATCTGTGTCGTTTGTCATCCATTGACAAACCTGGTCCCGCGTCGCCGTTGGTTTTGGCAATGACTGACGGACACTTAGACGATCTATGACAGCCACGCTTTATAGAAAAGCTTTTTTTTGGAGAATCTGGATTTGATTCAAGCTTAACAAAAAAATGTTCTGTCAATGCTTCGACCTGACAGACGACAGACAACAACAATATCGGCAACAGCAAGGCTGCAAAGAAGGAGTGTTTAATAATTCTATCCTTGCATTCTGGTGGACAGAGAGGAAGGATAGATCAAGAAAAGCTGGAGAAAGGACTGCTGTCAGATCTGACCGTTACTTATTCACTTTACCCTTTTCGCCTCAACTTCTTTAGAAGTGAAGGCATCATTCTGGTTCACATGAACAGGCTTGCGTTTTCGATGTTGTTTTTTGTGATCCGACAGGGCGCGGGCATTCCTAAAGACCCTCCCGCATGGCCGCTGCTGACCATCCTCCCCGATTACGGCGATGCTACAGGTTTTTTGCCCGGTATGGTATTCGCTCTTGTGAGTCGACAGGGCTTTGGGATTCTTGCAGACCGTCCCGCATGGCCTTAACTGGCCATCCCTCACGATTACAATCACGTCACAGGTTTTTTGCCCTTTGTGGAGCCTTACTTTATGATCCGACAGGACTTTACGATTCTTGCAAATATGTCCGCAGGGCCGCGGTTGGCCATCCTCCCCGAGCACGTTCACGTCGCAGGTTTTTTGCCTACTGTGCTCTCTGATTTTGTGATTCGTCAGAACATGAGCATTCCTGCAAACCACCCCGCATGGCCACGACTGACCATCCTCCCCAACCACTGTCTCGTCACAGATTTTTTGGCTGCTGTGCTCTTTTCTTTTATGTTCCGAGAGGTCATGAATATGCTTGCAGACCACTCCACATGGCCGCGGCCGGCCATCCTCTCCGATCACAGTTACTCCACAAGTTCGTTGCCCGCTGTGCTCTCTTCTTTTGTGCCCCGACAGGGCATAAGCACTTTTGCAGACCTTTCCGCATGGTTCCGGTCGGCCAGCTTTTCTTACCACTGGTACGCTACAGCTTCGTTGCCGGCTGCGTTCTCTTCTTTTGCGCTCTGACAGGACATGAGCATTCTTGCAGACCTTCCCACATGGCGGCTGCTGAACCTCGTTCTCAACCAGTCTCACGTCACAGGTTGGAGGACAAACCGAGGCTGAAGCCCCCATTGAGTCTGTGAAATGGGGAGTCGTACAGGAAATCCCATTTTTTTCCGGAAGACTGCGATCACTTAGACAGAGTAATCCATCAATTATAACCTGATCATCAGCAGAAACAGGCTTATTCACGGACACGGGCACATCGTCTTTAGCTGGGCCGTTAGGGTCATTGGTATAGGTGGAGCCTGCGCTCATCGAGTATATAGCGTTTCCAGGACCAAAATGACGTTTGCAAACAAGGCAGCGTTCATTCAACGAATGATAACATGAGCTTTCTGGCGACGTTGCAACTGATGGCCCGAATTGACAAAAGCCGTGACAGGGATGGACAAAACAATGCAAACCTAAAGTGTGTGAGTACTGTTGAGGGTCTCCGTTACCGTCGCCAAAGTCAGAATACAGGAGACTGGTGAAAAAGCCTATAGGCTGGATATTAGCTTCCGGGACTTGCTGGCCAGATGACTCTGATGGCGGGTATTGTGGTGTTTTATCGCCAGAGCCATGCATCATTGCCATGGTCTCAAACGGGCAATCCCCCAGTGTCAGCGCAGAGATCAACTCCTGTTGCTCAATCGGATTTAACAGGGGTAAATCAGGGTTCCGGCAGTTTTTTAAAAGCCAACTGACAATCAGAGCCATTTCTATTGGCAGCCATGAACAAGAGCTGGAGTTTAGAGGAGAGTCTCTGCTGGTCAGGATCGGTTCATAACCAACCAACAGGTTTGTGGCGTGAAGCGATTGCAACGAAATTGACTCAAAAAGGGCTGTTTTTATCCCGCAACTGCATGGTCCTTCGACAATGAAATGACCTGTCAAAGGTTCGGCCCGACAGACGACAGATAATAGCAACATCAGCAATAGCATTGCTGCAAAGGGTGAGTTTTGAATAATTCTGTCCCTGCATTCTGATATACAGAAAGGAAGGATAGATCAAGAAAACCTCGTGAAAGGGCTTCTGTCAGTTCTGACTGTTACTTATTCACTTTGCCCTCATCAGGACTGAGGCCTTCGTCCTGATTCACATCAACAGGCTTGCGTTTACGTTGTCTTCTTTTGTACTCCGACAGGTCATGAGCATTCCTGAAGGCCTTTCCGAATGACCTCGGCTGGCCATCCTCCCCGACCACGATCATTTCGTAGGTTTTTTGTTCGCTGTGAGCCCTGCTTTTGTGAATTGACAGAGATAGCACATTCCTGCAAACCCTTCCGCATGGCCTCGGCTGGCCGTCCTCCCCGACCACGGCCACGTCGCAGGTTTTTTGCCCGCTATGAGCTCTGCTTTTGTGATCGGACAAAGATGACACACTCTTGCAGACCTTTCCGCATTGCTTCGGCTGGCCATCCCCCCCGACCACGGTCACGTCGCAGGTTTTTCGCCCGCTGTGATCTCTGTATTTGTGAACTGACAAAGATGACGCATTCTTGCATACCTTTCCGCACGCCCTCGGCTGGCCATCTTCCCCGACCACAAGCACTTTGCAGGTTTTTTGCCCGCTGTGATTTCTGCTTTTGTGAACCGACAAGGATGACGCATTCTTGAGAACCTTTCCGCATGGCCGCAGCTGGCCATCTTCCCCGACCTCGGTCACATCACAGGTTTGTTGACCGCTATGGTCCCTTCTTTTATGATCCGACAGGGCTTTAGCATTCTTGAAGACCCGCTCGCATGGCCCTTGTTGGCCATCCTCACCAACCACTTTTTCGACACAGGTTTGTTGCCCCGAGTGGGCTCTTATTTTGTGATTCGACAAGGCCACAGCATTGTTGCAGACCTTCCCGCATGGCCGCTGTTGGCCATCCTCTGAGACCACTGTTATGTCACATTTTTTTTGCCCGCTGTGATCCCTGCTTTTATGAACTGATAGCAATTTCGCATTCTTGAGGATCTTTCCGCATGGCCGCATCTGGCCGTCTTCCCTGACCACGGTCACGTCACAGGTTTTTTGCCCGGTGTGAGCTCTTATTTTGTGATCCGACAGAGCTCGAGTACCCTTGCAGACCTTACCACATGACTCTTGTCGGCCATCTTCTCCGGCCACGGTCACGTCACAGGTTCGCTGTCCGGTACGGTTTCTTCTTTTATGATTCGACACGGTTTGCTGGCAATGGGTAACCCCTCCGGAAGGAAGACAACCCGCAGGCGAAGACACCACTGGGCGTGTGAAATAGGCAAACGTACAGGAAATCCCCTTTTCTCCTCGAGGACCAGAACCACGCAGGCTGAGTAAACCGTTGATTATCATCTGGTCATCAACAGAGACAGGCACATTCCCGGGCATGGGTGCATCATCATTGGCTGAACCGTCAGGGTCTTTAGTGTAGGCCGACCCCGGACTCATTGAGTGTGTTGCGTTTCCAGAATCAAAATGGCGTATACAACCATGGCAGTGTTCATTCACCGGGTAACGGCATGAGTTTTGCGCGGGTGTTGCTCCTGATAGCCGGAATTGACAAACACCATAACAGGGGTGGACGAAACAATTTAAATCCAAAGTGTGTGTGGATTGTTCAGGATCTCCGTTACCGTCGCCAGAGTCGGAATACAAGAGACCAGTGAATGAGCCTCCAGACTGAGCAGTAGTTTCCTGCGGGACTCGCTGGCCGGATGATTCTGATGGCCGGTACTGCGATGGGTTATCAACAGACCCATACACCATTATGATGGTCGCATACGGTTGGTCACCCTTTATCAGCACAGATGTTGCCTCCCGTTGTTCATCTGCATTTTGTCGAAGTTCGATAACAAAACGTTCTGTCAATGGTTCGGCCCGACAGACGACAGATAACGACACTAGCAACAGCATTTCTGCAAAGAGTGAGTGTCGAAGAATTCTATCCTTGCGTTCTGGCATAGAAAGGAAGGATAGATCACCTTATGAGAGGATGGGTGTCAGATCCGGGACCGAGGTCATCGTTCTGAGCCGAATCAACAAGCTTGCGTTTTAAGTGTTTTCTCTTGTGCTTTGTCAGGGATCTGGAATTCTTACAGACCAGGCCACATAGCCGCTGTTGGCCATCCTCTCCGACCACGCTTACGTCACAGGTTTTTCGCTCGCCGTGGGCGCTTCTTTTGTGATCCGACAGTGCCTGAGCGTGCCTGCAGACTCTCCCACATAACCGTGGCTTGCCATCCTCCTCAACCACGGTCACGTCACAGATTTTTTGTCCGGTGTGGACTTTGCTTTTGTGACACGACAGAGCCTGAACATTCTTGCAGACAGCACCGCATGGCCGTAACTGGTCATCCTCTCCGACCACTTTTATGTCACAGTTTTTTGGCCCGCTGTGCTCTCTTCTTTTGTGATTCGTCAGTCTTCGAGCATTCTCACAGAGCTTTCCACATGGCCGGGGTTGGCCATCCCCCCCTACCCATGTTTCGTCACAGATTTTTTTTCCGGTGTGGTATCTGCTTTTGTGAACCGATAGGTCTCTGGCATTCTTGCAGACCTTCCCGCATGCCCATTGCTGGCCACCCTCTCCCATCACGATCACGTCACAGGTTTGTTGCCCGCTGTGGGCTACTCTTTTGTGATCCACGAGAATTTTGGCACATTCGCAAACTACCCCGCATGGCTGCTGCTGGCCATCCTCCCCGACCACGATCACGTCACAGGTTTTTGGCCCGCTATGATCTTTGCTTTTGTGAACTGACAGAACTAGCGCATTCTTGCAGACTTTTGCGCATGGCCGCGGCTGTTCGTCCTCATCGATCACGGTCACGTCACAGGTTTTGTGCCCGCTGTGAAGCCTTCTTTTATGATACGCCAGAGCTTTAGTATTTTTGCAAACTTCCCCGCATGGCTTCTGCTGGCCATCCTCATCGACCAGGGCCAGGTCGCAGATCCTCTGCCCGGTGTGGTCTTTTCTTTTGTGATTCAACAGGGCCTGTTGGCAATGGGCTCCCCCTCCGGAAGCAAGACAACCTGAAGGTAAAGTCTTCATTGAGTGTGTAAAACGGGTAAACGCAAAGGAAATCCTGTTTTCTTCTGGAAGACCCTGACTACTTAGACTGAGTAGCCCACTGATGATAATCAGGTCGTCAGGGGTGACAGGCAAATTCCCGGGCAATGGCACATCACTACAGGTACGTCTGGTGGGGCCAGTGTTGTAGGCGAGCCCTGCACTTTGTCCGGGTGTTGCTTCTGATGACCGGAATTGACAAACCCCATAACAGGGATGGGCGAAACAATTTAAACCTAAAGTGTGTGAGTTTTGATGAGGGTTTCTGTTATTGTCACCAGACTCAGAATACAGAAGACGGGTGAAAAAACCTACAGGGGCGCTGGCGACTGCCGGAACTTGCTGGCCTGATGATTCTGATGGAGGGTATTGTTGCGAGTTATCTCCGGAGCCAGGCACCATAGAGATGATCGCAAACGAATGACCCTGACTCGCCTGTTGTTCAATCGGGCTAAATAGCGGTGAACCAAGATCCCAATAACTTTTTAAAAACCAACCAACAGCGAAAATCGCTTCTAAAGGCAGGCATGAACGAGAGGTAAAGCGAATAGAGGCATCTTTGGTGGTTAGGATCAGTTCACAAACAACCAGCAGGGGAGTGGTGTATAGCCAGTGCCATAGAATCGATTCAATGATGATCGTTTTTAGTTCGTAACCGACTGGTCTGTGTCGTTTGTCATTAAGCAGAAAATCTGTTCCTGTGCAGCCGTTTCTGTCAACAATGAATGACAAAGTACACGACAATGCACGCAGTACACACTTTATAGAGAAGCCCAGGTTTGGAAAAACTGCTTTCTGTTTATGCTCGACAATACAGCCTTCTTTCAATGGTTCAGCCATAGAGATGACAGACAGCGACAATAGCAGCAACAGCAGTGCTGCAGAGTATGAGTGTTTAATAATTCGATTCTTGCATACTAATTTAAAGAGAAGAAGGATAGATCACCTCATGAAAGGAGGGTTGTCGGATCAAAGACTGAGGTCATTGTTCTGGTGCACATCAACAGGTTTGCGTTTTTGATGTTGTCTTTTATGGTTGGATAGGGCTTTAGCATTTTTACAGACCCTCCCGCATGGTCGCTGCTGACCATCCTCCCCGACCACGGCCTCGTCACAGGCTTGTTGCCCGGTGTGATACCACATTTTGTGATTTGACAGGGCCTGATCATTCTTGAAGATCTTCCCGCATGGTCGCTGCTGACCACCCTCCCCGACCACTGCCTTGACACAGATTCGTTGCTTGCCATGGGATTTTCTACGGTGATAACACAAGGTTATGGCATTGCTAAAGACCTTTCCGCATGGCCGTTGTTGACCATCTTCCCCGACCTTAACCACTTGACAGGTTTGTGGTCCGGTGTGGTCTCTTCTTTTGTGATCTGCCAGAACTTGAGTATTCCTGCAAACCTTTCCGCATAACTGCTGCAGGCCATCGTCCCCGACTACTGTCTCGCCACAGATTTTTTGCTCACAGTGGTACTTGCTCTTGTGAACCGACAGAGCAAGAGCATTCTTGCAGATTTTTCCACATGATCGCTGGCCATCCTTCCCGATCACGGTCACGTCACAAGTTTGTGGTCCACTGTGTTTTCTTCTTTTGTGATCCGACAGGGTCAGAGCATTCTTATAAACTGTTCCACATGGCCGCTGGTGTCCGCCTTCAACTACCATCACGTCACAAATTTGTTGGCTGCTGTGGTCTGCTCTTTTTTTATTCGAGAGAGCTTTAGCATTCTTGGAGATCTTCCTGCGTGGTTGCGTCTGGCGATCCTCCCCGACCACTTTCTCGTCATAGGTTGGCTGCTCGCTGTGGATATTTGCTTGGTCATCCAACAGTTCTTGTTGGCATTTTTTAGCTCCGAATATAATATTCTCGGGTACTGGCAGAGCTTGTAATGTATCTTTCCGGGAAAGATGCGTTTGACTCTGATCCAACAGACTAAGTGACTCAGTAATGAACTCAAAATCATTAACAGTGGAAAGCAAACCCCTGAGCATTAGTTCATCATCATTGAGTAAGCCGATAGCATCAGTTGTATAATCGATTAAGTCTGAGGCCACTCCGTTTCCATCAGAAGTATCAATTAGTATTCCGAAAATTGATTCTTCTTCGGAATGTTTAGCCTCTACAGTATCAGAAGTACCTAAGCAACCAGGACACTGTCTATTCGCCAAATGCGGGCATGAGTTTTGTTCGGGTGTTGCTCCCAATTGAGCAACGGATACTTCTGCCCTCGCCTCTGGAGTGTGGATCGTTGCATAGGGCTCTGCCAAGTGGAACTCAGCGGCACTTCTGCTATCAAATAATGGTCCGAACTGACAAACGCCACGACAAGGATGGACGAAACAATTCAGACCCAAAGTATGCAGGTGTTGTTGAGGGCCTCCATCACCGCCACCATGGCCGTAGTCAGTATTCTGAAGACTAGTGAAAGAGCCTCTGTAGTGGCTCATTGTCTCTGGGGCTTGCAGACCGGATGGTTCTGAAGGCGGGTATTGTTTTTGGCCATGTCCGGAGCCATGCATCATGGTGATGATCGCAGACGTTTGGTCTTGAGTCAACTGTACTTCCACCGGGTTAAACAGCGGTGAATCAGGGTTCCAATAACATTTTAAAAGCCAACCGACAGTGACAACCAATTCTGCAAGTAGCCATGAATAAGGGGTAGAGTCAGGCGATGAAGTTGACCCCAGATGGCCCTCTTTTTCGGAAATTTCTGACAGGTTGTCTGTTAATGTATGCCGGTTGAGCTTGGTAGAAAAATACCGGTTTGGAGAAACTGTATTATAGTCAAAGTCAACAACAAAACGGCTACCAAACAGTTGAGCCTGACAAACGACAGATAACGACTGTAGCAGAAAGAGCGATACCGCAAAGTATGAACGTTTAATAATTCTATCCTTGCATTCTAATATACAGAGAGAAAGGATAGATCATCTCATGAAAGGATGGGTCTCAGATCGGGGACTGAGGTCACTGTTCTGGTCCTGATCAACAGCCCTGCGTTTTCGATGCCTTCCTTTATGGTTCGACAAGGCTTTGGCGTTCTGGCAGACTACCCCGCATCGGTACTTGAGCCCATCCGTCCCAACCAATGTTACGTCGCAGGTTTTTTTCCCACTGTGGTATCTGCTTTTGTGATCCCGCAGAGCTTGAGCATTCCTGCAGACCTTTGCGCATCGCCGCTGTTGTCGATCCTTATCAACCACGACCAGGTCACACATTTTTTGCCCTGAGTGGTAGTTGCTTTTGTGAGATGACAGCGCTTGTAGATTCTTGCAGACCTTTCCGCATGGCCATAGCTGACCATCTTCTCCGACCATGTTCACGACGCAGGTCTGTTGCCCGCTGTGGACACTTCTTTTGTGTTCCACCAGATTGCGAGAATTTTCGCAGGCCATTCCGCATGGCCGTTGCTGACCATCCTCTCCCACTACTGTCATTTCACAGGTTTTGTGCCCGGTATGGTATCTGCTTTTGTGAGATGACAAAGATGGAGCATTCTTGAAGACCGTCCCGCATGGCCTCTGTTGGCCATCCTCGCCGACCACAGTCAGGTCACAGGTTTTTTGACTGCTGTGCTCTCTTTTTTTGTGATCCGACAGGGCATGGGAATTCATATAGATCCTGCTGCAGGGCCGCTGCTGACCATCTTCCCCGATCACAGTCACGGTACAGGTTTGTAGTCCGGTATGTGCTTTTCTTTTGTGCTCCCATAGGCCTTGTGCATGCTTGAATATCTTCCCACAGAGCCGCTGCTGGTGATCTTCTCCGACCACGGCCACGTCACAGATTTTTCCCCCACTATGGTATTTACTTTTATGAGTCGACAGGGAAGCAGCATTCTTATAAACGCTCCTGCATGTTCGCTGCTGACATTCCTTCGCCACCACTGTCAGGTTGCAGTTCGCCCGCTTGGCAGGATTCATTGTATCGGCTACAGCAGCACCTTTTGAGCCTGAGGCGTCCCCGTCTGAGACGACTCCGTCCACAGGGTTGCGACGACAGCAATATCTATCAGCCATGGAGGGGCATGAGCTTTTTTCGGATGTTACCTTTGTACATCCTGTCGAACTTTCTACGGAATTCAGCGCTCCGCTATCGGATGAGTCGAATGATGGTCGCAATTCACAAACGCCACGACAAGGATGGACGAAACAATTGAAACCCAGAGTATGTGAGTGTTGTTCAGGGCCTTCGTTACCGTCACCAGAGACCGAATGCAGAAGGCCTGTGAAATAGCCTGCAAGGTGAGTGGTTGTTTTTGGGGCTTGCCGGTTAGATGATTCTGATGGTGGATATTGTGGCTGGCCATGTCCGGAGTCAAACATCGCAGTGGTGGCCGCAAAAGGGTAATGCTGACCCGCCTGTTGTTCAATCAGACTATGCGACGGTGAATTAGGATTCCTATAGTTTTTAAAAAGCCAACCGACGATGACAACCACTTCTATGGGTAGCCACGAATAAGGGATGGCGCTTATAGAGGCATCTTTGGTGGACAGGATCAGTTCGTAAGCAACCAGTAAATGGGTGAAGTAAAGCCATTGCCACGAAATCGTTTCAATGATGGTCGTTTTTATTCCATAACTATCAGCTCTATGTCGTTTTTCTTCAGGCAGCAAAGTTAATCGTGCGTAGCCGTCTGTATCGGTAATGCCTGGCAGGTCGCCCGGCAATGTATGCAAGTCAGGTTTTGTAGAAAACCTCTGGTTTGGAAAAACTACATTCTGCTCAAGCTCGACAATAAAGGGTCGTGTCAGCGATTCGGCCTGACAGGTGACAGACAGGAATAAAAGAAGCAACAGTGGTGCCGCAGAGAGTGAATGTTTAATAATTCTATCCTTGCATTCTAATTTACAAAGAGGAAGGATAGATCACCTCATAAAAGGACGGGTGTCAGTTATTCATTCACTTTACCTCCTTTAGAACTGAGGCCATTATCCTGGTTCAGATCAACAGGCTTGCGTTTTCGATGCATTCTTTTGTGCTCGGACAGGGCTTTCGCACTCTTGCAGACTTTCCCACATGGGTGTTGATGCCCATCCAGCCCGACCAATGTCATGTCGCAGTTTTTTTGCCCGATGTGGCTTCTTCTTTTGTGATCTGAAAGGGCTTGAGCATTCTTGCAAACCTTTCCGCATAGCCGCTGCTGGCCATCCTTATCAACCACGGTCAAGTCACACTTTTTTTCCCCTGAGTGGAAGTTGCTTTTGTGAGATGACAGAGCTAAAGCATTCTTGCAGGCCTTTCCACATGGTTGCCCATTGCCATTCCCCCCGACTACGGTAACGTCACAGATTTGTTTTCCGGTGTGGATTCTGCCTTTGTGATTCGACAGGGCCTGAGCAGTTTTGCAGACCATTCCACATTGCCGCTTCTTGCCATCCCCGCCGATCACGGTCACCTCACAGGTTTTTTCCCCGGTGTGGACTCTGCTTTTGTGAGATGACAAAGCTTGGGAACTTCTGCAGAGCTTCCCGCACGGCCTTGGCTGGCTATCCTCCCCTACTACAGTTACGTCACAGGTTTGTTGCCTGGTGTGCTCTCTTGTTTTGTGATCCGACAGAGCTTTGGCACTGATGTAGATCTTCCTGCATGGCCGCTGCTGACCGTCTTCCCCAATCACGGTCACGGCGCAGATTTGTGGTCCGGTGTGTGCTTTTCTTCTGTGATCCGACAAGCCTTGAGCATGCTTGCAGACCTTTCCGCAAGGCCTCTTCTGACCATCTTCCCCAACCACAGCCACGTCACAAATTTTTTCCCCGCTGTGGTATTTACGTTTATGAGACGACTGGGCATTAGCATACCTAAAGACTGTCGCGCATGTTCGCTGCTGACTCTCCTTCCGTACCAAAGTCAGGCAGCAGGTTGCAAGCTTTACAGAGTCAATTGTATCGGTTGCACCAGCACCTATTAAGTCTGAGGCGACCCCGTCTATGGCGATTCCGCCTTCAGAGTTGCAATGGTAGCCATGTCTTTTGGCCAAACGGGAGCATGAGCTTTGTTCGGGTATTGCTTCTTTGTGTCCTGTCGAACTTTCCACGGAATTCAGCACTCCGCTATCGGATAAGTTGGATGATGGTCGCAACTCACAAACGCCATGACAGGGATGGACAAAACAATTTAAACCCAGATTATGTGATTGTTGTTCAGGGCCTCCATTACCGTCGCCAGAGTCCGAATACAGAAGACCCGTGAAATAGCCTCTAAGGTGATTGTTGGTCTTTATGGCTTGCTGGTCAGATGATTCTGACCGCTGGCCCTGTTGTTGGTCATGTCCAGCGCCAGGCATCATAGTGGTGATTGCAAACGGGTGCCCCCCATGAGCCAAAATAGATGCTGTCTCTTGTTCAATCGGGTGAAACAGCGTTGAATCTGGGCTCCAATAGCTTTTTATAAGCCAAACGACAGTAATGACCACCTCTACCGGTAGCCGTGAATAAGGCTTGGAACGTAGAGCTGCGCCTTTGGTGGTCAGGATCAGTTTGTAACCAACCAGCAGGTGAGTGGCGTAATGCCATTGCCAGAATATCGACTCAATAAAGCTCGTTTTTATCCCGTAACTGTTAGCTCTATGTCGTTTGTTATCAAACAGCACGTCTGATCCTGAATACCCGTTTGTATTAGCAATGATTAACGGGCTGTGCGTCAATTTATGCTGGTCACACGCTATAAAAAAGTTCTGGTTTGGAAAACCTGCATCCTGCTGAAGCTCGACAATAAAGCGCTTTGTCAACGGTTTGGCCTGACAAACAACAGGCAACGACAGTAGCGGCAACATCAGTGCCATAAGGAGTGAGTGTTTAATAATTCTATCCTTGCTTTTCGGTTTACAGAAGGGAAGGATAGAACACCTGATAAAAGAGATTTCTACAACAGCATCCGAGCAGTTAAGATATTTTACTCAGCGATACAGACAGAGGTGACATGAAAATTTTTCTGGTCGGCGGTGCCGTCCGAGACAAGTTACTGAATCTTCCGGTCAAAGATCACGACTGGGTCGTGGTTGGCAGCAGCCCTGAGCAAATGACCAATAAGGGCTTTCACCCTGTTGGCCAGGACTTCCCGGTCTTCCTTCATCCTGACAGCAAAGAAGAATATGCACTGGCCCGAACCGAAAGAAAGTCGGGTCACGGTTACAGCGGCTTTGTTTTTCATACAGCCCCCGACGTCACACTGGAAGAAGACCTGATCCGCAGAGACCTGACCATTAATGCCATGGCCCAGGATGATCATGGCCATATCTATGACCCCTATGGCGGCCGAAAAGACCTGGAACACAAGCTGCTTCGCCATGTGTCCCCGGCCTTCCAGGAAGACCCCCTGCGCATTCTGCGTGTAGCACGATTTGCTGCCCGGTTCCATCATCTGGGGTTCAGGGTGGCCCCCGAGACTCTTGACTTGATGACCTCTATGGTAAAAAGAGGTGAAGCCTCCTATCTGGTTCCCGAGCGAGTCTGGCAGGAAACCACGCGCGCCCTGTCCGAGCCCGCCCCTGAAATCTTTTTTGAAGTACTCTCGAACTGCCATGCCATGAATGTAGTCATGCCGGAATGGGTTCCTCACCTGAGAGAGAATTCGACTGGCATAAGAGCACTTCGGACAGCAGCCACTCAACAAACGTCCTGTGACGTACGATTTGCAGTCACCTTTGCGCCCGAAAAAGAACTCTCCGGAGATTTACTTACTGCACTGGTTAAACGACTGAAAACACCTTCCCAGTTTGCAGAACTCGCCAGCCTGACTTTTCGGCATAGTGCTTATTTAATCGAGCACGCTGAAGACAAAACAGCAGAACAGTGGATGACTCTGTTTGAAAACACCGATGCATTCAGGCGGACAGAACGCTTCGAAGCCTTTCTGAGAGCCAGCAGCTGCATTGCCGAAACTCAAGAAAGGACACTCTCCGAAAGCGACCAGAACAGGATAAAATCCTTGCTCACTCTCTGCCTTTCGATCAATGCCAAAGAGATTGTTGCCCGGGGCTTTAAGGGCAAGGCGGTGGGTGAAGAACTAAGAAAAACGAGAGTGTTACAAATGCAGAAACAATTGGATCGTTAGAATCCTTGAGCCCCTCAAGGGGCTGATGATCAGACAGCTTCGAATTCAAGCTCAGGCAATAGGCAAGGCTGATTGCCAAGCTTAACGCCTTTTTCAAACGCCAGATTAATAGCACCGGTAAAAACACTGATTGGCCTGCCCCTTTGAAAATTCCATAACTGTTTTAGCAAGGGCCGATAGTAAACTTCCTCGATGGCGCTGACCTTCACTTCGCGGACATCCTCAACCACCTGAAGAATATCGAGATCAGCCCGGCATTTGAGGCTGCCTCTGACTCGCCCTAACCGGTCTTCTATCTGCTTGCACCAGCTGTTAATCAGGGTCGATGACGCTTCGCTCTCAAAACAGACGACAGCATTATAATAATCAGCTACTTTCTCCTTTGTCATCGCGTTACCCTCGGCAGACGTTTGAATGAGGCTGCTGACCAATAGCGTACCAAACTGCTGGCGAAGGGCCTGAATCATCTGCCAACAGTTTTTCTCGGCCTCATCATTGGAGCCTATCCCAATGTAAAAAAGTGTCATGGCTGGCGCATCTCTTCCCTGGTTCGTTCGCACCACACGGAGGCTAAAGCACCTCTCAATGCCTGCGGTTTGCGGATCAGTACACCGACCCGGCCAACATTGAAATTCGCCTGAATCAACTGAATGATCCCGCCCGCCAGAGCTTCCAGCAAAGCGTATCGGGACGTTTCGCAAAAGGCTCTGACAGCTTGACTGATAGCATCGTAATCCAGGGCATCGTCCAGGTCGTCAGAACGAAATGCCCGGGAAAAGTCAGTTTCCAGTTCTAAATCGATCATCAGAGGCTGAGGTGCTTCGTGCTCAAATTCGTAAACACCAATCACAGCACGGGTTTCCAGCTGTTCGATACGAACCTTATCCATTGTTACTGCCCTCTGACTTCAAGTTAACGGCTTCCAGTGTTTCCATATTCCAGCGTGGCATTGGGGCCACTTCAAGAAGCTCCGTCTGACCAGCAAGCAGACGCTGGCAACCGGCGTAGGCGATCATTGCGCCATTGTCTGTACAAAACTCAGCCCTGGCGTAACGAAGGCTTCCGCCTTCTTTTACTGCCATGGTTTCAAGCTGATTTCTCAACCTGCGATTGGCACTCACACCACCGGCAATCACCAGCTGTTTCAAACCGGTCTGTCTCAGAGCCCGACGGCATTTGAATGCCAGAGTATCGACCACGGCATCTTCGAATGCCCAGGCAATGTCCGCTCGATCCTGCTCGGTCAGCTCACGTTCTTTTTTGCAGGCAGCCACAGTATTGAGCGTAAAGGTTTTCAAACCACTGAAGCTGAAGTCCAGTCCGGGGCGATCGCACATCGGCCGGGGGAAACGGAAGCGTCCTTCGGCGCCCTTCTGCGCAAGATTAGAAACCCTGGGACCACCGGGATACCCCAAATCCAGCATAGCTGCCACTTTGTCAAAAGCCTCGCCGGCGGCATCATCTATAGACTCGCCCAGCAGCTGATATTGACCAATACCATCAACCCGTACCAATTGGGTATGACCACCTGACACCAGTAAGGCAAGAAAAGGGAACTCAGGCGGGTTTTCTTCCAGCATGGGAGCCAGCAAATGCCCTTCCATATGATGGACACCCACGGAAGGAACACCCAGTGCCCAAGCCATGGAACGACCTATACAGGCTCCCACCATCAGGGCACCGATCAGGCCCGGACCTTTAGTGTAGGCCACGGCATCAATCTGCTTGCGTGTGATGACGGCTTTTTCCAGCACCTGATTAATCAGAGGAAGAACCCTCTGGATATGATCTCTGGAGGCCAGTTCAGGCACAACACCACCGTACTCGGTATGCATTCCAATCTGGCTGTATAGAGCATCTGCCAGCAACCCTTTCTTACTGTCATAAAGGGCAATGCCTGATTCATCGCAGGATGTTTCAATCCCCAGCACTATCATCTTTAAAACCCACTACTGTTTTCATCAAAAGCTGTTTCCGCTATAGCAATGCCACGATCGGTGAACATCGGCCTGTCAGATATACTCAAAGATCCTGTGGATTACCTTCACCCGGACAGGTTTCCAGTCCATCAAAGTCAGCATAAATAACAACAACCCGGATAATAAAAACCAACATACAACGTCACTGCCCACTTCCTGCAGCAGGGTCTGGGATGATACTGCAAAGCAGCCTTTGCGGGAAATGCCAGGCACAGCAACCCCGGAGACTCTTCAAGGGATGAAAGCAGGTCGGGTTTTTGCATTTATTGAAAATAGTCTATAGAATTCCCACCCTTAAAAATACGCGGCTAGTCTGGACATTTTTTCAGACTTGTTTTGCGGGTCGGAATTAGCTTCTTCGCACGGCCCTTCAGGGAATCAGCCCTGCTGATCTCCGGGAAAAAGTGTGAATGCTCAACCGGTTACTCTTTATCTGGCGTGACTCATTTATTATGAAAACCGCCAGATCAGGGAATAAATCCTTGCCCGGCCAGCCTTGGTCCGGGATTAAAAGGCAAAGTTTTCTGAAGGAGAGTAGGTGGTGCCAATAGCAAATGTTGTGATGCCGGGCTGCAAACCTTTATTAATGTACTCACTATTTTTATAGGAAGGTGATCTCTGCATGCCTGCTGTTAAAGTTAAAGAAAATGAACCGTTTGATGTAGCGCTGCGCCGTTTCAAGCGCTCTTGCGAAAAGGCTGGTGTACTGGCTGAAGTACGTCGTCGTGAACACTACGAAAAGCCTACCTCCGTTCGCAAGCGCAAGGCGGCAGCAGCTGTCAAGCGTCATTTGAAAAAACTACAGCGCGAACAGCGTCGTCGCGAGCGTCTGTATTAAGACCGGATTTCCGGTTTTGATAGCTTCGACCCCCAAATTTCTGCTCGAAACTTTCTTTCGGGAAAGTGACGTGTTGAGGTAAGAACATGAGCGAATGTCAGGCCAAGGAACAACTGACTGCTGCAATGAAGGATATCATGCACTATCGCGACAGGGTTCACCTGGGTACCATTGCCCGGCTCTTATCGAGCTTAAGCGAGTCGAAGTAGACGAAAAGTCGATTGACGACATCCGTGCCCTTGCAGCACTCGACAAGATGGCCAAGCAACGCCGCGATGCCAGCAACCAGTTCGAGTCTGCAGGGCACCCCCATCGGGCTCATCAGGAAAAACCGGAACTGTCCATTATTCCGGACTTTCTGCCTTTTCGGCTCAGCACCAAAGAAATCAGCCAACTCGCCTCAGCAACCATTCGCGAAAGCGGAGCCCGGAGTACGCGCATGATTGGACTTCTTCTGCCGCAGGCCACGATATACCCAGCGACCAGATGGACCGGCTTGGTTAGCGAAAAATCATCTGGACGCCATGCTCTGCAGTCTACGGAGCATGCAATAAACATCGCAGTGCAGAGCGGCGCTGAGTAGCAATGCTACCAAAGTCCTGAACGGTACACTGTCGATCTTCACCGATATAAGCGACGGTGATTTTTGAGTTGTGAGTGCCCAAGCCGTGAAAAAGGGTGCTATCTTTACTCATCGCTGGCCTCCGATTATTCCGTTTTACCTTTTGCGGCAAAACCGTTTTTTCGGCTCTGGCAAAACCAGCCTGCGTTTCACTCAGAGGCCCTCTTACCTTTCAGTGAGAGTCGTAATGTTTATGTTCTTTTTTTCTGGAATATAGATTGATGATTCACGAATATGAGCCTGTATACGATGATCTCTACAAAAATCGCTGTTCTATCATCTTTGTTTTTTGCTTGTACTTCTTTTTCCTCTGAAGAATCTTTCATGGGAGAATGGCAAGGGCATCAGGATATTACTAACTATTTTTGCAGTATATTATTTACCTATCAATCCGATCTTGAATATTCAAATGATCAATATTTTTACGTACCTTTATCGGAGGGCATCATACTTGAAAAATATCGCTCAGGCTCTTACGGCCAATACTCTTTGGTGATTTATGATAAAGCCAATGGTAAGTTGGTTGATTTTCAGAATTACAAGTTGTGGTTTTATATAGATGCTATTAATCGTAAAGATGGAGTGAGCACAAAAAAAATGCTGTTATTAACCGGCTTGACAGATTCTAAAAAATTTGAGGACAAAGACTTGCCAACGGATATTTTGACAGCATTTTACAATTTAAATATTCAGCCTTTAACTGACGAAACTCTTTCCATTGGTATGATTGAGCATATAAAGGGAAATTTTAAAAGCTGTACAGTAACAAAAAAAATCAGACCCTTTGAGCACGAGCTTTAGTGTCCCCGCAGAGAATTAGAGCAAGAGGTCGTTCAGGAGGTCGACCTGGAGTAGCGTCTGTATTTTTTTGTACAATCGTACGGTCAAAAAAGCATACAAAGTTCACAAGACAAAATTTTCATACGTTCGATCAAGCTAATAAACTGCAGAAACGTTCAGGCAAATCCTTAACCGGACCCGTTCTGAGCAAATCCGTCATCAACGCTGGCAACAATCGCTGACAACCGCCCAGTGACGATGATAAGATCAAGTCACTGTTTCAGGTGCCGGTCTGTTTACTTCAATGGCCGACGCTCACACTTATAGGCATATATAAGCATTTATGGCCGGACGCATCCCCCAGACATTTATTGATGACCTGCTGAACCGCCTGGACATCGTAGACATTGTTGATAGCCGGGTAAAGCTTAAGAAGACTGGCAGAAACTACTCCGCCTGCTGCCCTTTCCATCAGGAGAAAACCCCCTCATTCACAGTCAGCCCTGACAAGCAGTTTTACTATTGCTTTGGCTGTGGTGCCAGTGGTAACGCCCTGGGCTTTGTCATGGATTTTGATCATCTGGACTTTCCGACAGCCGTGGATTCCCTGGCCAGCCTGGTCGGACTGGAAGTTCCCAGGGAACAACACAGTCAAAAACGCGGTCCGGATCACAGCCCGCTGTATGAACTGATGACCCAAGCTAACGCTTTTTACAACGAACAATTGATTCAGGCTTCTGATGCACCACGAGCGATCCACTACCTGAAACAGAGAGGACTGGACGGTCAAACATGCCAACGTTTCGGTATCGGCTTTGCCCCACCGGGCTGGGACAACCTTCAAAACCATCTGGCAGAGAATCAGGAGAAAGAAGACCTGCTGGTTAAGACCGGCATGCTGGTGGAAAAAGAAGAAACCAAAAGCCGTTATGACCGCTTCCGCGACCGAATCATGTTCCCTATCCATGACACCCGTGGACGAATCATCGCTTTCGGTGGTCGGGTATTGGGGGATGCCAAACCCAAATACCTCAACTCTCCCGAATCCCCTATTTTCCATAAGGGACGGGAGTTGTATGGACTTTACGAAGCCAAAAAACACAATCGTCACCTTGAACGCATTCTTGTCGTGGAAGGCTACATGGATGTTGTGGCTCTGGCTCAGCAGGGAATCAACAATGCTGTTGCCACCCTGGGCACTGCAACGACCCCGGATCACATACAGAGACTTTTTAAAACCGTATCGGAAGTCGTATTCTGCTTTGACGGCGATAGTGCAGGCAGACGAGCAGCCTGGCGCGCCCTTGAATCGACACTTCCTCATATGAAAGACGGCAATCAGGCACGCTTTCTGTTTTTACCCCAGGGAGAAGATCCTGACAGCATGGTCAGACAGGAAGGTGCCAATGCCTTTCTGGAAAGAATAAAAGCCACAGCTCTCAGCCTCGACACCTTCCTGTTCCGGGAGCTTAGTGACGGTATTGACCTTAATACCATGGACGGACGTTCACGGCTGGCCAACGATGCACAACCTCACTTGCACAAGATTCCCGACAGTTTGTTCAAACAGATGATGATGCAGAAGCTTTCAGAAATCACCGGTTTGAATACTGACACCCTGGCAAGCTACTTAAATGAAAAGAATGAACCCGAGCCTGCCGCCGACTCTGCATACGACAACCACCCTATACCTGCTGAAGCCGACTATTATCCGGAAACACATTATGAGCCTGAGGCCGTCCAAAGTTATCAACCTCAGATGCACACTTTCGAGCGCAAACCCTTTAAAAAAGATTTTAAGGAAAAGTACGAACCACCCGTTCCTGCCCCATTAAAAGTAGGTCGATCCCTTTATGCCATCCGCCACCTGCTCTGTAACCCTGAACTAGCGGCCGATGTGAAATCAATCAGTGAGCTGGAAGGCGATGAGCATCCTGATACACAACTACTCATTGCCCTGATCAAAACGCTTCAGGAACAACCTAAACTCCCAACTATCGCCCTGATTGCACAATGGCACGGCACCCAACACGGCATCCGACTTCAGGAAATTGCATCATTGGAGCTTGGACACCAACCTAACGACCAGGAATTCCACGAAGCGATAGAGCGAATCAGGGATACGGTCCGGGAGCTTGAGCACAAACAGACGACACTCTCTCTGAAACAGACTTTTTCACAGAAGAAGCCAGGTCAGATAGACTCGGCACAACGTAGCATTCTGGAAGCTCTTCTCGAAAAGCAAAAGAAAAAACTCGGTATCAAACCCACAACCACCAACACCAAAAAATAGCCTTCTGACAACCTCAAAAAACCGAGCAGTCAACGACAAACGCCTTTTTTTCAGCCCTTGTTGTAAACAAATTGTAAATTGCTTTTTATCGCTTTATTTATGGCGACGCACGTATTTTTAGGTATATACTTGGACTTCACTGTGCCATGTGGGAAGCCGTTATTAACCACACACCTGATTCTGAATCCGGTCTGAAACAGCAATGAGCGAACAAAGCATCTAACTGACTCACCTGTTGTGAGAGGGTGCTTTCACGGTAAAAAAGCCAAGGAAGGGGATCCTCACCATGTGTTGTTTTTCATGGACCGTTTTTCCGGTGCCCCGTCCACTGAACATCGTGCAGATCCACGAAAGTGTACTCTTTTACACATTATTGTGGAAAACCTCATGTTTTATGAGCTATAATTGCCTGCTTACGTTTTTTTCGTCCGGCACTCCACTTTCGCTGTTAAAGGGTTGATATGTCAGCTAACTCGCAACAACAATCCCGACTGAAAGAGCTTATCTCTCGCGGTAAGGAACAGGGATACCTGACTTACGCTGAGGTAAATGACCATCTTCCTGAAGACATCTCCGACCCTGATCAGGTTGAAGATATCATTCGCATGATCAATGACATGGGTATTACCGTCTACGAAACAGCGCCGGACGCCGATACCCTGTTGTTGTCAGAAGCCGATACCGATGAGGCTGCTGCCGAAGAAGCAGCAGCAGCTCTTGCAGCTGTTGAACAGGAAGCAGGTCGAACCACTGACCCTGTACGCATGTACATGCGTGAAATGGGCACGGTCGAGCTGCTGACTCGCGAAGGCGAAATCCAGATCGCCAAACGCATTGAAGAAGGGCTGCGTGAAGTCATGTCAGCTCTGGCCAAATTTCCTGGTTCCGTTCAGATTGTTCTGGACGAATACGATCGGATTATAGAAGAAGAAGGCCGCCTGACCGATCTGATCAGTGGCTATATCGATCCAGATTCCGAAGAACCTGTCGCCCCTCCTGCCCCCTCTGTCGAGAACATCGGAGAAGACTTCGACGATGGTGACTCTGATGAAGATGAAGATGAAGACGCTGGCGGCCTCGACCCGGAAGAAGCCAAGGAGCGCTTTGATCTCCTTCGCGCAGGCCATGAGAAGGTTCTAAGCACTCTCGAAAAGCATGACTTTGGCTCACAAGAAGCCAAAGCTGCAATGGATGAGCTGACTCTGGCCTTCATGCCCCTGAAACTGGTGCCCCGTATTTTTGACATGCTGGTTTTTCGCATCAGAAATACTCTGGACACTATTCGGGGCAATGAGCGTGCGATTATGCAATACTGCGTTCGCCGCGCGAAAATGCCTCGCAAGATTTTCCTGAGCACTTTCCCGGGCAACGAAACCAGTCTGCAATGGATTGATGACATTACTTCCGGCAGCGCTGACTATGCTAAAGCCATTAACCATTACAGGGATGAAATTGTTCGTGCTCAGAAAAAGCTGATCACCATTGAAAAGGAGTTCGGCTGCACGCTGGTCCAAATCAAGGACATCAATCGCAGAATGTCTCTGGGCGAAGCCCGTGCCCGTCGCGCCAAGAAAGAAATGGTTGAGGCTAACCTGCGTCTGGTTATTTCCATCGCCAAGAAATACACCAACCGTGGCCTGCAATTCCTCGATCTGATTCAGGAAGGCAACATCGGCCTGATGAAAGCGGTAGACAAATTCGAATACCGTCGCGGATACAAGTTCTCGACCTATGCTACCTGGTGGATTCGTCAGGCTATTACCCGCTCCATTGCGGACCAGGCCAGAACAATCCGTATTCCGGTTCACATGATTGAGACCATCAATAAGTTGAACCGTATTTCCAGACAGATGCTACAGGAGATGGGCCGTGAGCCCACTCCCGAGGAACTGGCTGTTCGGATGGAAATGCCAGAAGACAAGATCCGCAAGGTACTGAAAATCTCCAAAGAGCCTATCTCCATGGAGACACCGATCGGTGACGATGAAGATTCCCATCTGGGTGACTTTATCGAAGACGCGACGATTCAGTCCCCTATCGATCGTGCTACCGGTACAGGTCTGAAAGAATCTACCCGCAACGTGCTGTCTGGCCTGACAGCTCGTGAAGCGAAGGTTCTGCGCATGCGCTTTGGTATCGACATGAACACAGACCACACTCTGGAAGAGGTGGGCAAGCAGTTCGACGTTACCCGTGAACGTATCCGTCAGATCGAAGCCAAAGCTCTGAGAAAACTGCGTCACCCAACGCGCTCGGATCACCTGAGAAGCTTCCTGGACGAGTAATATCTTCCTGCCCTCAAGTGCCAGAAAAAACCGCACTTCTCAGCTTTGAGAGTGCGGTTTTTTTATGTCTACCCATCATCATCTGATTAAAGTAAACCGCCTATCGTTGGTCGCTCTGCTAACAAGGGTGTCCATTTCACTGACCTATATATGAACTCTTAGCTGCCTCCTGCCATCTAATGTTTAACAGGTCGCGCGCAACCTCGGCCCACACCAGAGGCTTCTGCGTAATACCAACAAGGTTCTTTTCAGGGAGGTAAAACGTTATGGATCGATTACAAGCTCTGTTACTGACCAGCCTGCTCTTTTTTTCTGCACAGGTTATTGGTGGGGAATTCTCACCCGGCTACCCGGCGGCATACCGCCACTTCCCAGAGCTGGCAGGTGCACTTGATAAAGACTTTGATGGCCTGCTCTCCTACGATGAGTTAATTGAGGGCTACCATGCTCCGTATCTGAACAAAGACCTTTACCAAACCATCAGGCTGTACCTTGTTAATTTCGAGTCATGGCAAAACCCCGTCACCGCTTCATTAAGCAGGGAGAGCATTGAACTGGCTGAACTGTCGGGGCAAGTCGCAAAGTATCACTATGAACAGGACAATAGTTTCTGGGATGCCTGGCTTGCAAAACCCGAGCGGCAACCATTTGCCGACACTTATAGAAGACTTTTTCCCCACGGTCTGACCAGTATTACTCCAGACAATCTCCTGCAGGGGCATTTTCCAGATTGTGTTCTGATTGCCTCGCTGGCTTCAATTGCCAGCTCTGAAACCGGAAAAAGACTGATATTCAATTACTTTCATACGCCGGTTGATGAACAGGAATTACGCATTGCTTTTCGCGGCATTCGTACTGGCGTGTTTATTCAATTCAGGGAAGTAATGCATCACTCAGACTTTGCCAAAACACGCGATGGCGGTATCTGGCTGGCTGTATTGGAAGCCGCTTACGCACATCTTTCGAAAAGGTTCATTAATAGTCGTCGACAAGATGAGTGGGCACAACGCAAATACGGTCAATACTCAGAACTGAGCGGGTTATATGAGCAGCATGCTTTAGCTGTACTAATGAGTTCAGACTCCTATTACATCAACCCGCAACTTCAAACTCAGGAACGATTGAGGGAGCAACTCAACTCTTTTGTTGATAATGAAAAAGCAGCGACTGTTTCTATTAACCCATCAGTTTCAATTCACTTGGAGTTAAGGCCGTTTGCAGGAATCAAAACCCTGCATGCCTATAGCCTGATTGGCTATGACAAAGAAAAAGATATTGTTTATATCCGTGACCCTCATGGCGAGTCTGATGCGGTTACAAATATCTATACCATTAATCGACACATTCAGCCTCTTTCCTCAAAAGATAGCGAAATATTTGAAGTCATACTCAACTATCCCGGCCTTCCTGAAAGCGGATTATCTTACGGACTGACGAAGCCTCGATTGAACAACTTCCTTAATCAAACTGTGCCGGATATGATGGACAGCGTAGCCAATGGGATAATCCCTTCCAATATTCTGGGATTCATGCCTATTTCTGAGAGAAGTGCTGCCAGTACCGGCATCATTGAAATGACCCTGGAACAGTTCATTAATACGTTTAATTTCATGCAGATTAGCCAGTGCGAACCGTACCAATGCCCAAATAAACAATAACCAAGCGGGCCAGTTGGATATGAACTATTCTTTGGACCTGCTGTTATCTAATGGTTAATTAGCCTTGCCGAAAATCTTGATCAGACCAGAAAGCATTACACAATAGCAAGCTGATTTTTACAGGGGTCAATTTGATAGATCGATTACGCACTTTATTAATGGCCTGTCTGCTCTTTTTTTCTCTCCAGGTTTTTAGTGGGGAACTTTCACCCGGCTACTCGTCAGCATATCGCTACTTTCCAGAGCTGGCGGACGCCCTTGATGAAGACTCTGATGGCCTACTCTCCTACGATGAGCTGATTAAGGGCTACCATGCTCCATATCTGAACAAAGAGCTTTACCAAACCATCAGGCTTTACCTTGTTAATTTCGAGTCATGGCAAAATCCTGTCACCGCCTCATTAAGCAGGAATAGCATTGAGCTGGCCGAACTTTCGGGGCGAGTTGCAAAGTATCACCACGAGCAAGACAACACCTTTTGGGATGCCTGGTTGGCACAACATTCGGAGCAACTGTATGTCTACCCCTATAGACGACTTTTCCCTCACGGTCTGACCAGCATCACTCCGGATAACCTCCTGCAGAAGCGTTTTCCAGATTGCACTCTGATCGCTTCGCTGGCCTCAATAGCCAGTTCTGAAACCGGAAAAAGGTTGATATTCAATTACTTCTATACCATTGATGAGCAGACATTTGGTATTCTTTTTCAAGGCATTACTACGGGCATCCTGATTCAATTCAGAGAGATTGAGCACCACCCATACTTTGCTAAAACACGGGATGGTGGTCTCTGGCTGGCTATGCTGGAAGCCGCATACGCTCAACAGTCGAAACGCTTCATTAATAGAAGACGACATGATTACAAGGCACAATACAAATATCATCTATATTCGGAACTGAAGGGAGTCTATGAAACAGATGCTTTCCCTATTCTAATGGGGTCGCATAACAACCTCATCAACCCGCAATCACTGACTCAAGAGCGACTGAGGGAACGACTCAACTCTTTTATTGATAATGAAAAAGTAGCAACTGTTTCTATCAACCCATCCTATTCAGCCCGCTTGGGGCTAAGGCCATTTTCAGGAATCAAAACCAAGCACGCCTATAGCCTGATTGGTTATGACAAAGAAAAAGATATTGTTTATATTCGCGACCCTCAAGGTAAGTCTGCTGCGGTTGAAAATATCATTACCATTATTAGACATAAACAGCATCTTTCCATAAGAGATAACGCAATATTTGAAGTCATGACGAACAAACGCGGCCGATCTGGCTACGGAGTCAGTTATACCATGACGGAGCCTCAAATAAATTACCTGCTTAATCAAGCTAATCTGGGGGTGATTGACATGGACAAGAAAATAACCTCTATTGGAAAACCCAAGTCTACTTCTGAAAGAAGCCCTGCCAATACCGGCATCATCGAAATGAGCGTAGAGCAGTTCATTAGCACGTTTAATCTCATGCAAATGAGTCAGGACGGGCCATACCAATGCCTGAATAACAACAATTGACTCCCACACCAACACAACCCTTTTGACTCGCCCGTCATTACCTGACCAGAATTTCAAAGTCCTTTGAATCAACTAAAGCGTGAGAGTCTCCGCAGGGCGTTGCAAATGACGCTTTACAGACCTTGTCCTTCCCAAAATACTTGCCGTAGGTTTCGTAACCGTTATTCTTAAAACGACAAAAATATTGCGGCACTTTGATTATTTTTTTGCCAGAGTTTGAATAGCTGTAACCGGCAATAATAGCCTTTTCTGGCAGATCACCCTCAAAAGCCTGCCAGCGAATATAACCACCAATCACAGGTCTCAGGTAAGAACCAATAGTGCCATCCTGATTAGTAGCGACGTAGCCACTTTTTCCACTGGTACCTATGTATCTACAATACTTATCAGGTCCCTCCCCTGCCAATGATCCCAAGATAAACGCTTCGTAAGGCTCTATGGGGGAGCAAAAGTATGTGTAAGCCTCAAGATTGGCCACTCCTTTGAGACCCTCTTCTGATGTCACTGTTTGCCATATAACGGGAGACCGCGTGGCTGGACGGGCTTTCTGTCGCACAGGGATAAAATGGGACATACTGCCTGCTGGATTAGCCTCAGCTGTCAGGCCTGAGCATCCATAACCGCTTCTATGACCCCCATCGCTGTACCATTGGGTTCCGGGGCTGGAATCACTTTTACACAAAGTTTCATGACGCAGACTTCCAGACAACAGCACTGTCGATGCAAAGGGTGCCGGATGCTTGATCCTTTTCCGAAATCGGTAGGTGACGCTGTCGTAAGTAACATTGATCTGATAATATTTTTTGTCAGTGACCAGAATGTCTCTGGGCAGTAGATTTTCATCCCCCAAAGAGTCCGGGAAAAGACCTGTTTCACGACTCGATAAAAGACATCCGCTGACATTATCGGGTGTATTGGCCAGCATACCAACCAGGGTGCTGGCCCTACCATTCTGCATAAACTTGACTCGACAGAATCCGGTCAGTTGGTCATCATTACAGCGGGACTCTTTGGCTAAAGGCTCTGGCAGTGGGGAAATACAATATTGTCTTGATGACCCGTAGGGATAAGCCGGATTATAGCCAGTGTTTAATGGAAATAGAGCTGGCTCTGGCTGGAGACCGCCTTCATTAGTGCCATGATTAGGGCGCAATGAGGGGTCATCAAGAAAAGTTGCCCTTGCCCAAAGATACGTCAGCTTTCTCTTAGCGTCAGCGTAGTTATCCTCACTGACATCAAAAGGAATCAGGTTGTACTGATCGTGCATCGCTTTCTGAGACGGCTCAGGAACCTCTGTGGCCTGCAATAGCGGACTGGTGCTGTTGATAACACCACCTTGACTTGATGAGGAATCCACAGAATTTCTTTTCTCAGCTTTTGACTCGCCCGACGGAGACATCGTTCCCAAAACGAGCGGAAGAAGCGTTTTATTTTTTGATTGCTTTGAATGTGAGTCCGTGGGCCCTCCGTGCCGTTGCTCACTGGCAAAAGCAATTCCGTAGTGAGTCAAAGCGATGGATAAGATCAGCGCGCTCAGAGCCCCTAAAACTTGTCTCATGCCCAAGCTCCTCGACCATAGTTACGGCAAAATCAGGTTAAAAACCTGTTCGTAACACTCGATAAGGGGGTAAGTATAGTGTTGATTTCAATGATAAATAGAATATAAATGACTTATAAAAACTTATTCTTATGAAATCTGGCTCAGAGTATGCGGGTTCAAGAATTTAGCTGTGTGGTATGGAGATAGCAAAACAGGAGCCACTGACTCCTGTTTTTTTAGAAAGCCTCGCGTTTAAGATCAGCTTTGCTGTTCTCTTGCACGCTCAACTTCTTTCATGCTCAGTTTTATACGACCACGAGAGTCTATATCCAGCACAACAACGTCAACTGTCTGACCAACTTTCAGGTAGTCAGTCACATTCTCAACACGCTCATTGGCGATTTGAGAGATATGCACAAGGCCGTCTTTACCAGGCAGTACGCTGACAAATGCACCAAAGTCCAGAATACGGGTAACTTCACCGGTATAGATTTTACCAATCTCGGCTTCAGCAGTAATGCCGTAAACCATGTCGTAGGCAGCTTTGGCTTTTTCACTGTTCTCGGCAAAGATCTGAACCATACCACTGTCGTCGATATCAACAGACGCACCGGTTTTATCGCAGATACTGCGGATAGTAGAACCGCCCTTACCGATCACATCACGAATCTTGTCCGGATCAATTTTCAGAGACATGGTCATAGGCGCATTGGGGTTCAATTCTGAACGGGCAGTACTGATGACCTTGTTCATCTCACCGAGGATGTGCAGGCGAGCCTGCATAGCCTGTTCCAGGGCTATCTCCATGATCTCTTCTGTAATACCAGCAATCTTGATATCCATCTGCAGGGCTGTGATGCCTTCAGAGGTACCAGCTACTTTAAAGTCCATGTCACCCAGGTGGTCTTCATCACCCAGTATGTCGGTCAGAACAGCGAACTGATCACCTTCTTTAACCAGACCCATGGCGATACCGGCAACTGGCGCTTTCAGAGGAACACCTGCATCCATCAGAGCCAGGGAAGAACCACAGACAGAAGCCATAGAGCTGGAGCCGTTGGATTCAGTGATCTCGGAAACAACTCGGATGGTGTATGGGAACTCATCCTGACTCGGCAGAACCGCCTGAACACCACGACGAGCCAGACGACCGTGACCAATTTCACGACGTCCAGGCGCCCCCATGCGACCACACTCGCCCACAGAGTAGGATGGAAAGTTGTAGTGCAGCATGAATGGGTCTTTGACTTCCCCTTCCAGATTATCAACGATCTGAGCGTCACGGGACGTACCCAGTGTCGCGGTAACAATAGCCTGAGTTTCGCCACGAGTGAACAGGGAAGAACCGTGAGTCTTCTGCAGAACACCGATCTCAACACCAATGTTACGAACCGTCTTGGTGTCACGACCATCTATACGAGGCATGCCGTTGATAATGTTGCCACGTACAACATTTTTCTCCAGCTTGCCGAAAGCCTTTTCAACATCAGAAGCGTCGAACGCACTGTCTTCAGCGATCGCTTCCATCACTTCCTGACGCAGTGTTTTAACGGCGGCAGTACGATCTTGTTTGATGGTGATCTGGTAAGCTTCACGCATCTTACCTTCGAAAGCCGCTACTTTTTCTTTCAACTGGATGTTCTCAGCTGGCGCTTCCCACTCCCAGCGAGCCTTGCCAGCCTCTGCAGCCAGCTCCTTAACGGCCTGGATGACGGTCTGGTATTCCTGGTGGGCAAACAGAACCGCTCCCAGCATCTCGTCTTCTGTCAGTTCCTGAGCTTCAGATTCAACCATCAGAACAGCGTCGTTAGTACCCGCTACCACCATGTCCAACTCGGAAGTCTTTAGTTCTTCATAGCTTGGGTTTAGCAGATAACCTTTCTCTTCGTTGAAACCAACACGGGCAGCACCGATCGGACCATCGAAAGGAATACCGGAAACAGCCAGGGCTGCAGAGGTCGCTACCATGGCCAGAATGTCCGGATCATTCTTCTTATCAGTGGACATGACTGTACAGACAACCTGTACTTCGTTCATGAAACCTTTAGGGAACAGAGGACGAATAGGACGGTCGATCAAACGAGAAGTCAGAGTTTCTTTCTCACTTGGACGGGATTCGCGCTTCAGGAAGCCACCCGGAATTTTACCGGCAGCGTATGTTTTTTCTTGATAGTGAACGGAGAGCGGGAAGAAATCCTGACCTTCATTCGCCTGTCGGGCTCCGACAACAGTTGCCAGAATAGCAATATCGCCCATCTTGGCCAGGACAGCACCCGAAGCCTGACGAGCAACACGACCGGTTTCCAGAGTGATGGTCTGGTCACCGAACTGAAATGTTTTAATTACCGGATTCACAACGTTTTCCTATTAAGTGTGAACAAACGAATACAGTACCCGGTCATAGTGGTGTGACAGATGCAATTCAAAACCCTCTGGATAACCTAAAGACCCTGCCTACCCAGACAGACTTGGAATTGCACCCTCTACTGACAACCAGGGTGCTGACAAATAAGTACCTAACAAGATACTTAAGAGAGCGGAGATCCCGCTCTTTAAAACCTTAAAAACAATGTCGTCTTTATGGTTCTTTTAACCACAAGAAAAGCTAAAACTTTATTATACACTGTATTGCAGTAAAGATTTCACAGCCTGACTGCAATACCTTGCTGCTCTTCTGCAACAGGCTGATTTTTCTTATGACCGACAAAGCAAAACACCGCCTGCCTCACAATGGAAGCCGGCGGTGCTTTGACTACACAGAAACACATTAACTGGCTTCGAAGCTGCAATTCGTTCGAAGCTGTTTAATCCACTTCTGTCTAACCCTGAGTTGAACACAAAATTTCAACTCAAAGCATGCTACTACGTCTGGGAGGCTGACCGAGAATATTGCCCGCCTGGGCTAGCCCGTAGCGAGGACGGAAAAATTGGGGATGAAAATTCGGTTTTGTAAGGAGAATAGCGAGCTATTTGACGAACAAAAGCGGATTTTCAGACCAATTTGCTG
>NZ_JAHHPN010000653.1:0-1741 GCF_024606325.1 Endozoicomonas sp. ONNA1 | reverse complement strand
ATAAAAATGAACGGGCTCAAAGACTGATTCATCGCTGCTGTGATTTATACCATACGAGTGAATGTGAATTGGCACTGCTGAGTACCTATGCCGGAACAGCAAGGTTCATGGAAATGATGACTGGGTATCAGGAAAGCGCCAATAGAATACTGTTAACTTCGATCCATTATTTCAGTCTGGCTTCCCGGCAGATAGCAGATGGCGACCCTGAGACAGGACAGGATAGCCTTAAAAAGGCGCTTGAGTATGCAGAATCCGTACTGGAGAAATACCCCAGGAATGCAAGCGCCTGTTCGCAAAAAGCCCACTGTCTCAGAATGATGAATTACAGTAAAGACGTTTGGAGCGAATGGTTCAAAAAAGCCGAAACCCTTGACCCCGGACGGGGAGAGAAGTTTAAAGCTTACGACATTTGGCGAATCATCGAAGCCAGAGCTGTTGAAAAGGTGAAGAATCAGGCACAGCAAACATAAGCGCCTGCGGCGAAAATAAGAGTCTGGCCAATGAGCCAGCAATATTGAATTCCAAAGGATCAGGTAATTAAGGCGCTTGGATGAACTCTTATGTATGTTTGCTGTCTTAAGAGCATAGGGAGGTCACTTTGCATGAGTTACGGATTACCACCAGCCTACGGTTCAACATCGCAACCGTCACAACATCGCTTGCCTGAATCCGATCAGGACGCTCATCAGGACAGAAAGCCTGCATCTGATTTAAACCCGAATGCGCTACCGTTTGTTCCTCGTCGTTCGTGGGAGAACCGGTTTTCGAACGGCCAGGATATTCATCGTCGGCAAACCACTGCACACGGGGTACCTTCTTCCCGGGGTTTGCAGCCCTCAAGAAAGAAGCAATCGCCCATTGCGGCTGAAGAAAACATCAGCCAGGCTTACGAAGCACTAAAAAACCAATGTTTCACCGATGCAGAAGAAACATTCCGGTCCACCTTAGAAGAATACCGGGGCCAACTCAACCAGGCCGACGAACGAAACGCAACCATAGGGCTGGCAAGATCGCTGAAAGAGCAAACCCCGGAAAAACAGAAAGAAGCCTGTTCTCTTCTGCAAAAACTCAGGTCGGAAGAACCATTGACTGAACTCGGGGCTTCCAGAATTCCTAACCTTGACCTGACCCTGAGCCGCTGTGAAATAGCGCTTGGATTGATTCCTGATGCTGAAACACGACTGTTAAAACTGAGAAACATAAATCCCGACGCTGATGAAGAGATCCTTTGCCAGAAATCTCACAATTTTGACGCTGATGTCACCAATGCACGACTGTGGCAGCTTATGAAAAAACACCAGATGACTGAAACACTGCTGGTGAACATGAAAACAGAGCTGACCGAAATGCTGCAGTCACATCGATACAGAGGCGTTGCAGAAAGACTGCGTAAACAACTCCATACCGTCAATATTGCCCTGGTGCGACTCTTGCAGGAGAGGGACCTGTATGAATGGGCTGAAGACCTGCTACTGAAAATGAGTGGCAAGCGATCCAACAACAGTGAGGCGTTACTTTGTAAAGCCTGTGGAGATGATGAAATTGATCTGGCTCTGGCACGACTCTGGCAGCTAATGGGAAAAAACGAGCAGGCTGAAAAACTGCTGCTGAGCATGAGTGGCAAGCACCCCAATGCCAGTGAAGAAATCCTTTGCAGGCCTTATTGGAATCTTGATATTGATATGACTTTGGTGCGGCATTGGGAGGTCATGGACAAATATCACCTGGCTGAAAAACT
>NZ_JAHHPN010000652.1:0-5790 GCF_024606325.1 Endozoicomonas sp. ONNA1 | reverse complement strand
GCATAATTATGTGTGTGGTCTCGTACTAGAAGACTAAACAGCCAGAAGCAACTCGACCCGTTCGAAACACAACTCCGGTTGAACAGGGCCATTTCTTAAAAAAACGCGTCAATATACTGCAAAACTGTGGTCCTGTCAGGCAAGATTCCACACACGTTTGCTTCAGTCACGATGAGGAAGATAAAGAGAATACGAACAGAAACGCTGCCCCCCAACACTCAACGCAGAACGGCTGTTGAAAACGGTACGGGGTTATGTATACTACGCCACATCTTCTCAGGACAGCTCAGTTCTGAAAAACAGTGCCGGTGTGATGGAATTGGTAGACATAGGGGATTCAAAATCCCCCGCCTTTGCGGGCGTGGCGGTTCGAGTCCGCCCACCGGTACCAATTAAATGATATCCCCATCTAATTTGAACCGTTCGTTTAATCGGCTCAAGCTCATGTTTAGTGACTATTAAGCTGGTTGCAATAGTTTAAAAAGCCCTTCTCGGAGTTTTCAAATCCAGCTTTGCGGGCGAGTTCCCAAGGCCTCTCACAGCTGTGTGTACGCTCACACCAAAGATAGCCAGCAGAGCCAATGCAACCATGCTCATCCCGATCAGAACCAGCCAAAGGTCCGGACTCCAGTTCGTCCGAGCTATTCGTACTGCAACCAGCAAGAGAAAGGATGATAATTAGTAGACAAGGAATTAGTGTTTTCATAAAACAGACTCACGTATCTTTTCTGGTACTAAACCCAGAATCTGACGTGACAATTATAGAAGAAACTACTTATGAAACAAGGTAATGGGCTTGTTATAAGAGGCTGCAAGGTTTAAAGGCGTTGAATCTGGATGTGCTGAATTCTACCATCATACACGACTACATCTTCCAAACCAGAATACTCTACTGTCTCACCAGTGTGAGTTTCACCCACAAAGTTAAAATTGAAATGAACTATCCCAGGCTTGGTTTCTGTGACGCTGATTACTTTCCACTCGAGCCTTGCAAACATACCATGATAAAGCCTCTGCACAGACATGATGTCATTCACTCCCAGAAAAAGCTCTCCATTTCCTGATTTGTAGGTAGAACTTTCACAAAACAGCTTTGTAATTTCATCAAAGTTACTGTCGTTTGAGAGTTGGAAGTAAGACTCTGCTATTTCCAAAGAATTCATCGTCTTTAAAGCATCCCGATCATACACACCTGAGTTATAGCACAGACTTGCCCAAGAACATAACACCACGTCCAGCGTTGGCCGTCAGAAGCCCAGAGGGCTATACTGCCGCCCATTGTCATGCATACTGCCCACAATGTTATGAACTTTAACCATGATGGCGACTCTGAGCACTATTGATAAAGAAAAAAGGAGTCTAATCATGAGCACACCGATCAGTAATACTTCAAATCATGGATTGTTCCCAACAACAGACATGGCCAACAAACAGAACGCTTGCGATTTACAAAAAACTGAGGCTGCGTTCTATAGCATGTCCTTGGAATCTGTAGAGCCATTAGTCTCTATCAAGATTGATAGATCTAAAAAAAGAGACAGCATTTTTACTGGGTTACTTGAAAGTGGCCTGGAGAAGAAAGCGGTATTAAAGTATCTTCCATTTGAAATAGAAGATGATCTTTTTAACTGCATCGATGGTAATGAAAGAGATAATGATTTAGCTAAGATAATTGGTGACAACACGCCAAAAAAGGTTATATCTTTTAACATCAAAACCCAAGATGGAAATCACGACTACAAACCTTCAAATTCATGGCAAGAACGATTCATAAAATGTATAAATCAAGGATTACAAAATATTTTTGATGATTTACCTCCAGAATTAGAAGATCGTTTACCAGGAAATAAAACTTTTAGCGACCTTTATAAAGGTAAAAAAACTCCAACAACCTGCTTTCAATTTGTGACTTTTATGGAGGTCAATTCAACATCATATCATGATAAACTTTACCCTCACCTTACAGCCCTAAAAGATTCAGACATAAAGGATCATTTCATTACTGTTGTAATTTTAAATAACAAGGAACTTGTTCATACATTTATTCATATTGGAGATAATGTTTGTATAGGTAAAATAGGAGGTTCTAATATCTATTTTCATACTGTTGAAGATATATTAAGTCATTACCAAGAATATTATGAAAAACCTTTGGGTTTAGCGATTGCGAAGATAAAAACTCTTCAGTAGCTGTATGGTCAATAGCCTACGGTCCGAACTTTTCCAATGATCATGAAAGATAGAAATACCCAGCATGATCGACCAGCTAATTCAGGGCAGGGGTTCTCAAAAGTGCCGGTCAGCAGCTGTTCCGAGGGACGGGAGTAAGAATATTATTTACCGGTTCTGCGATACTTTGAGGATTTTTCTGCAGGTCAACACCTGCTTCCACCTTACTTGGAAGGCACTTCGGATGAGGTCGAAGCCTGAAACGAGCAGAAGGCATTTGTTATGCCTATACTATCGGTCCGACATATAGCTTTTAAAACTGAATATTGAAATGATGACCAATCGTGCAGCTCTATTATTTCTGGCAGTCACCTATAAAATTTGTGCTCAACCTGATGGCTGTCTTGTAGTGACAAATGAAGATTTGTTATTAACAGAGCATGTCGAGTCTCTTTTTAGAAATAGAGTACCTGATGACTTACGTCCTCAATTAGTGCAAGAAGTAATTAGAATTATTGGTAATTCTATCAGAAAGACTGATCCAAAACTCTCCGAGAAAGATATTTATGATCGTTCTAAACAATGGCTCCAGAAACAACTAGATCAAATGAAACAAGTGGATCGAGAAGATTTCCCTGAATACTATGAACAAAATAATAACAATGACAGTGATGAAGCTTTTGTTAAGTAGGAATAACGCCTGGGTCAATCTTCACCCTTGATGTGTCGGGTGGAACCCTGGTGAGCAGAATTTACCCCAACCACCCGTTAAGTGACTATACTCGAACGCTCAACTTAACCGAGATAATGATAATGCTAATCCATATACGATCATATTTTGTATTCGCAATACTTTTATTAGCTCTAACTTTAAGTGCAACGACAAAGGCTAATGCAGGTGATTTTTTTCGAGTTTTAAGCATACCTACACTCAGGGCATTAATCCTAAGTTACTTTTCCGCTAAAGATATTTTTTCTCTAATGGAAGCTCTTGATATTGGGGTTTATCAAAGCATTAGCCTCTTTATAGAAGACGATTTGTACAATAGAATCAGTGCTTTCAACCTTGACTACATTGAGCCTTTTCTATGGCGAGAGTGCGAAGATCAAGATCAAGGATGGCATGACTACAGAGCGTTTACACATTGGTTCTGTGAATCTGAAGATGAATTTGACGACCCGGAGATCAATGGTCACATAAGGGGCGTGCCAATGCATGGTATGATTGAGTACAAACCTTTGGTTAAAATTTCAAAAGAAAACATAAAATTCGTTATTTCCTATGTTTGGATAAGATTAGGTGATGAAAACATATGGCATGTATTTGGTGAAATGATAGATGGTTCAGCCTTCTATTTTAATTCAGAATGTTGTTATTCCGGCTTTCCAGAATATGGAAACGGTTTAGTATGGATAGCGCCAACCTGGGATAGTTTATTAAAAAACATGAGCGAGTCTGAAATCGAAATTTTTATTTCAGCTTTGAATTTAGATGATTTATCTAAAGATATTTTACTCCACAAAAAAACAGCGAATCCTTCAGATTACACAGAAGCATTTAGTTATTTTTTACAAACTTTGATTTTAAAAGATGAGTACGAATCATACAAAAAACAGATCAGGTTTGAAAACCAAGCATTAGATTCAAAAAAACTACCATCATATATAAACTAACTTCGAAGTCTTGGTGTTCGTTTACCACTCAACACCTCCGTTTCAGGCTCGCGCCGAAAATTCGTCAGGCCAGGTAAAGGGAATCAGCCCCGGAACGAATCGAATGCATTTATTACACCTTAAATCAGAACTCTATTTTCATCTATGGAAACAATCAAAGTGATAAAATTATTTACAGCCCTCCTATTTCTTCCAGTTTTTTTCCAAACTGTAAAAGCACAGGAGTGTTCTCACCCAGAGAACAGCGCCTGTCTCTGTAAACTTATAAAAAAAGCAAATGACATAGTAAATATACAATGTAAACTGATCGCAATATTACCAGCCATAAATGGTGAACCTCAAAGCCAACCACCTATACAAGCACTCAACTTGCAACAGGCTACACTGCAAAATGAACTGAGTCATGAATTTAATCAACTGACATCGAATCCACAGCAACCACCAGCAGACCAAGTAGTAGGATTACGCTTATTTCTGTTATTACAAATACAACTACAAATAGTAATAATAAACAATTGGTATAAGCAAAATTAAAAAGCCTAACACTAATTTAACCTACAGCGACGCGGTTGCTGCTTATTCAAGGGGTTTAGGCCCCGTTAGCTCTTTGAGCTATCGATACTGGCATACTTTTTCATTAGTTGCTCAGCTTGCTTTCGTACTTCTTCACACTCTTCATCAAAATCGCCCCAATCAAGGTCGCAATAACTGAGTGGAGCTAAGAATGTTTCTAAATTAATAATAATCTCAGTCTTCAAGTGACACCCTCTCATCAAACCGGTGTTTAAGAGTCATTGTTTGCGAAAGGTAAAAACAGCCTGACTCATTTACGATTACCACTTGACAGCTTAAAATTAGCACCTGACACCTAATAAAAAGGAAAGTCCCAATAACGAACTGTAGCCATTGGTTAGGTTGACTCCATCCAGTTTTTGTTGTTCTTCGATTATACAAAGTATGTTACTTTGTCAAAGTTATCGTTATTAATTAATTCACATAATTCAGCAAGATGCTCCCCAAAAAGAAGAGATTTTTTTCTCTTACAATCAAAATATCTTTGTATTGCTTGGGTATGCATCTCACTTTGTTGAGATGAAAAATCTTCTGCAATTTTTGCGCAATCATAATCGTCACAAGTGAATAAATGATAAAAATCTTTTCTAACCACTGCTAAATCGTCATTTTCGAAAAACACTCCACCCCACACGCCAAGTAAGATATCAATTATTTGCTGGTAGAGAGGTATTTCCCAACTGATCATATGGCTGTTCGATTCCATAAAAACATCAACTTTTTTTTCAAAGTATGCTACTGATAAATTTATTCTTATCAATTCAGCTGCAGTGCCAATTTCAATTTTGCTAAGTGTGTCCAGGCTTTTATACCAAGTTCTATATGCTCTTTTTGTTACATGTTTTAGTTCTTTAACTGTTGCTTTTTGAGAGAGTTCTGGCGATTCACTCAATGCATGCTGTATAGAATCAAAGAGTTTGGGCATTTTTTGAGTCGAGAATTGGTAATATAATTTATCCAACTGGTCGTTGGCATATAGAGTACTAAATTGCAAAGCTACGCACGTGCATAACAATTGAACAAGCTTCTTTATCATTTCTACATTCTCCTTAAAATGAGTTGCTTTTAAGGATATGCATGATTTGACACTTTTCAACCCATCACTTGCAGCAAAGATATCAAAGGCAGTGGCATGACTCTCAATAACTGAGAGCATTCACAAAGAGGCTGTTATGGCTTGATACTCCAAAGAAATGAAAGAGTCTGTTATCCAGAAGATGATACCCCCCCAATAATGCTTCCGTGGCTCAGCTTAAACGAGAAACCGACATTACTGACGCAACCTTGTTTACTTGGCGCAAACAGGCAAATGCGCAAGCTGTACCCGTGCCCGGTGATGGTAAGAATCCTCAGCAGTGGAGTGCTGAAAACAAG
>NZ_JAHHPN010000651.1:0-2134 GCF_024606325.1 Endozoicomonas sp. ONNA1 | reverse complement strand
GCATCACACTGTCGTGTGCTGCTGGGTCAACCTACTCGCCGCTTCGCTCTGTTCCGGTTGCCACAAACCTCGGCGTTATATTTCTACATCTCGCACTGAGAAACATTGACCATATTAAATATTTCATGTAACCTCGAGTTCAATGTAGCGAAGGCTGCATAGGCTTTGATGAGGCCTGAGCCCCAACTCTAGTCATCACTAAAAGACATACAATCAATAGTTTCATTTTGATTTGCTGGTAAGTAAACGGGGTAGGCACTGGAGAATTGAAATGAAAGTAAGCTCTAAAAACGAACTCCACTCAATTGTGGAAACCCTACATAAGGCCCTAAAAGACGAAGATTTATCCATAAAAAAAACTCGTCTGCAAGAAATTTTTGCAAAATCCTTCGAGTATAAATCTTATAACGGGTTGATTTCATCCCTGCCAATAGACATATCCATCACAGAGAAGAATGAAAACAACTTCGCCAGCTTACTAAAGGAAAATCATAGTTTTGATAATTCCGCTAAAAGGCAGTTTTTAGCATATGTCGAGCAGACGCACGAAAGCTATTCAACATATTGGAACTCAGACTCTCAATGTTATCCAAAATCCATATCAAAGAATGAAAACTACTGGTATTTAACCAAAGAAGGGTGGAAACCATGGAGTGAAATGGATTTCAAAGCAATGAGAGTCGAGTTAAATATTTATGAGGTTGTTCATTCATCCTCTAATTTCTTGGGCGGATCTGCCAGATCTATCTGGGATGCTTGTATAGCGAGCCATGAGTTTGAGCTTGAAGCAGACAGATTAATTAAACAATATGGTCAAATGCCAGCTCAAGATATCTTGTACCCCAAATATGTTGAGTAACGAAATATACCAATTGCATCCAGGTGACGCCTGCGGAGCACCTGATTTAGGCGTTATGCGCTCAAGCAGCTCATGAGTACAACGGTTTGCTGGTAGCATCTTGTATTATGGTTGCAAAATCAGGTGTTTTTGAGTACATGGGTACGCTGTATAGACCGGTAGGAAGATGCTGAGTTTTGGACTTAGTCACTTCACTCAAAATGAAATGTTTAAAAACCCTATCAGAGTCTAATATTAGACCAACTTATTAGTTAAACAGATTTAGGAAAATTTATGGCTATTGATGCAAAAGAAGCAGCTCAGATTGCTGCAAAATATTTTGAGTCTATTACATCCCAAAGTGTAAAGCTCTCCATTGAAGAAATTGAACTTGATGATGATGGTTCTTGGTTGATCACATTAGGAATGTCTGATCTTTTTGCACTTGGAAGCGTAGGTAATAGAGTAACAAGCTATAAAATATTTAAAATTGATGCTGAATCTGGCGACGTGATATATATGAAAATACGCACAGTTTAATATTTCTAATGCTTGCCGATTTGTTAGTACGGTACAAAAAACAGGGTGCATTTCTAGACACTAACCTTCTCGTTTTATACTTGGTTGGCAAGTATGAACCAGAGTTTGTACCAAAGTTTAAACGAACTGCAATGTATACAGAGCAGGATTTCCACTGGCTAAATGAATATGTATCTCAGTTTTCCAGAATTGTAGTTACACCTCAAGTTTTAGCTGAAACGTGGAACTTTCTTGAAAAAATAAATGAAATCAAGTTCAAAGAATTCATAGTTTCAATATTACCTACATTATATGAAGTAAATGAACTGTATATTGAAAAAGATGAAGTCATTAGTGCTGAAGGATTCAGCTATATGGGCATCACTGATATATCAGTAATTTTAGCTGCGAAGAGTTTGGATTGTTTAGTATTAACCGATGATTTGAGAGCATACAGTTATTTTGCATCTCATGAAGTCATGGCTATCAATATTAACCATCTCAGGCAGGTGTAGCGCGCCTAACCAGGGAAAAATCATGAAACCCCCTGAAATTCGAGATATGCCCCGGGCCATAGTCGAAAAGGAGGCTGACGGTCAAAGGCAATCAGGGCAAGCTTGAAAAGGCTTTTGATCATCACTTCTCTTTGGAGAAGCTGAACCAATGGCAAGATGATAGCTATATGACCCGAAAAACAGGCCATGGCCGCACAGAAAGCCGGATGTATTTTGTGAGTGATATCTTCGATGAGTTTGTGAATTTTTCCTTCGACTGGCC
>NZ_JAHHPN010000650.1:0-14183 GCF_024606325.1 Endozoicomonas sp. ONNA1 | reverse complement strand
CTTATGTTGGGAGAATCTCTCCTTTTGCTCTCAACCCGAATACGACCCATCTTATATTTGCCATGAACCATGAAACTGAGCAAGTCAAAAAAATGGATGAATCGGAGGGAGCACGAGCACAGCAGCTTCAGCCTTTAATAGACACTCCACTCCCACCAATGACCCGTGTACAGGTTGCTGCCATTATTCAGGGGTTGAATACAGGCATTGATGAAGAAATCTTAAACACTATGTTGAGCTATGTCCCGGCAAAGCCTCCCGAAGAAAGCCTGACCATTCTTGGTATGATTGATACAGTGAAACTAATTCTCAATATTAAGATTGACAAAGACCAGAAAAAGTTGATGGAAGTTCTATATTCAATTCAGGGTACCGAATCTCCTATCGATATGGCCAATCCACAGCACCAACGGAGCCTCGCGAAGTTGATGGTGAGTTACTATACAGCCATCCATTGCAAGGGAACCCCCCTTAAAGCAAATAGTTTCTTTTTTCTCTCATTCCTGCTTGATGCTACTCATTTGTCTGGTATCGAGAGACTCTATGCCAAAAAAGGTGACCTTTTTGGTGTAAAAGAACCCATACAAGATCTCAACGTTTTAAAAGCAAATATTAAAGAAACTGCTACAGTCTTCTCTGACCTGATGCTGTTGGAAGAAATGCGCCTTGAGTTTTTGTTGCGAAAAATGGAGGACCCCTTTGAAACTGAAAAATACGGGGCATCATTCGATGCAATGCTATTAGCCTCTTCCTCTCTACTCAACTACTACGTTAATGATTTCGGAATGCCGGTTTGTCTGCGTAATATAAAATCAGATAAACGAATGTTAAGGCTAATAAAAGAATACGGTGAAAAAAAACCTGAATTAGTTGTTTGGAATAGTCTTTTCGTGAGTTTCATTGATACCTTAAGCCTGATGCTTGATCCTTTTGTTATACAACTCGCAAATACACACATTGACAACATGTCGAGTTATTTTAGCCGCTCAAATTGGGATCAAACCATTCCTGACTTTACCGGTAAAGAAGCCAAAGAACAGAAATTATTTGAAATATTTAAAAAGGTGGTAACCGACGCAAAAGATAACCCGGGAAATGAACATCCTGAATTATTTCAAGAATTGCTTATAGCCATAGAAAAATACATGTCATATCAATTACAAAAAACTTTTACTGATCAAAATGATTACCAAGTCATACTGGTAACCCTCTGCATAGGATTTGAGGACCTGCTGGAACAATCACGCAAGACGCTATTATACCTTGAGGCAGGTGCTGTACTCCTTGAGGCAGGTGCTGTCATCAATGCCAATCAGCAGGCTGATGGAGCCAAACATGACAAGACCACAGGGGGAGATGATGAAAAAGAGTTCGACAAAGAAGACAGGCTGAGAAAACACCTGGATGAACGTATATACGACTTGCGAGCTTTCGTCAACTTGCTCATGTCTAAATATGCTTTTGCCATGGAGACGCCTTACAGTTCTGAAAGCAGTGATACTGACAGCAGCGCCTCTGATATGCTTGATTCCTTCAGAGAAGAGTAGCCTGGACGGAGTTTGTTTTTAATCGTCTTCCTGTTCTTTCAGACCAAGCGCCAACAGCAGGCCTCCCAGCAAGCTGCTAGCTCCGAAGCGGTAGTGATTTCGGTCGATCCATTTCTGCCCCATAATGTCAGCGGCAATCTTCAGGTGTTCTGCAGCGTCTTGTGCTGTTCGAATGCCACCCGAGGGCTTAAAGCCTACGTTCTGCTTGCCACTGTCTCGAATGGCTTCCAGCACGATGCGGGCAGATTCGAGTGTAGCGTTGACAGGCACTTTGCCGGTAGAGGTTTTGATAAAGTCGGCACCGGCTTCAATGCAGATATCACTGGCTCGACGAATCAGAGCAGGGTCTTTCAGTTCACCGGTCTCAATGATCACCTTGAGCACCACCTTGTTTGCGCAAACTTCTTTACAGCGGCGAACCAGCTCAACTCCAGCGGCTTCCTCACCCGCCATGAAAGCCCGATAGGGAAAAACAACATCCACTTCATCCGCACCATAAACGACAGCTGCTCGAGTTTCTGTGACCGCCAGTTCAATATCATCACCGCCCTCTGGAAAGTTACTCACAGTGGCCACTGTCACGTCGTTCAGATCCAGTTCTTTCAGGGTCTTTTTAGCGATGGGGACAAATCTTGGGTAAATACAAACTGCGGCGATATTGCCTGCCGGCGTCTTGGCTTTTTGGCAGAGATCAATAATCACATCCGGCGTATCATTGTCGTTGAGGGAAGTGAGATCCATCAGTTTCAGAGCCAGACGACTGCTGGCAGTGAGATCGTTCACGGATTGGTCCTCTGGCTCAAAAGAGCTTTAACGGCGACATAAAAGAATAGAAAAGTGCCTGGAGCCTGCCGTAGTTTATCTTCGAATGCGCGTAATATCACCACCGAAATCAGGCAGGGAAGAATCTCAGAAACAAAAAAACCCCTGCACCAGAGTCGCAGAGGCATTTTTTGCCAGCTCAAGGCTGTTTTGCTGATCATCCACCTGAGTCTGCAGCGCGGACTGCGAACTCAACACTTCTTGCCGGAGTCTCTGTATTGCAGGAACAGGCAACAGTGCAATACATTTCTCCCTCATAATCATGAAGTCGCCCGAAGTGAAGTGGCTATCCTAGTGAATTCAAAACACCAAATACAGCAAGTATTTTTGGATGGGCATTCGGCTTTTTTGAATACTGGTACGGGAGAGCCCGGTACTGAGACTCATCTCATGCCGACAAAGGTATGAGCCTGTCGATAAAAAACTCTCATTTAGACTCCCTTTCTGACAGCCTAAGAGATACTCTAATGACACCTCAAAGTCGGCAAATAGTAGTATTCACTTCATGATCCCAACGGAATCCCTCGAAATTGTCAGGGCCGTAGCCCACTTCAGAAACTTTACCGCAGCAGCCAAGCACCTGCATAAAGTACCTTCTGCCATCAGCTACACCGTCCGGAAGCTGGAAGAGCGACTGGATGTACAACTGTTTTTGAGAGACAGCAAGCGGGTCGAGCTGACTCCGGCGGGTGAGCACTTTATCAAGCAGACAGGCAAACTGCTGGCTGAACTGGAGGAACTGGAAAAAACAACCCGCCAGATGGCTTCGGGCTGGGAACATGACATCAAGATTGCCCTGGATAACGTCGTTAACCAGGGCATGGTTTACGATTTGATTCGCGACCTTCAAACCGTTCGTCCCGAGACCAACCTTGTAATCAATACTGAAGTTCACAACGGCTCATGGGATGCCCTCTTCCACAACCGATGCCAGCTGGTCATTGGTGCTCCCAAAACCATTCCAGACAATATTGCTACTAATGACCGTTTTGAATGGAAATCTATGGGTTCTCTGGCATGGGACCTGGTGATGTCTCCAGAGCATCCATTGGCCAGCGTTTCCGGTCCGATCAGCCAGGACATGCTGAAGACTTATAGTTCGATCTGCATTCAGGATACTTCCAGAGTCTTTCGACAGGGCTACAACCTGTTGCTCGAAGACCAGCAAATCCTTCTGGTTCCCAGTTTTCGCATGGCTATTGAATGCCTGCTGAAAGGGTTGGGCATCACTATCATGCCAAGCCACTTTGTTCAGCCCTACATTGAACAGGAGTTGCTGATTCGCAAGGATGTTCTGGATATTCCCATGAATGATCGTTGCTATCTGGCCTGGAACAAGGAAGTCATGGGCAACGGTATTCGCTGGGTTCTGAACTGGTTGGGTGAAGAAAATTGGCTGAACAAAGTCTGGCTACAGTACGACGCCATGAAGCCCATGGGATATCACGTTCCCTGAATCATACGTGTCAGGCAACTGTGCACTGGAAGTCCAGCGCAGACTTCAGGGGTGGATATGTCTTCTTAAGATGGATGCGGCCAGCACTTCATATGCAGCTCGCATGCAAGCTCTTCTTCTACAGGACCAATGACTTCTATGTTGCCATAGCAGCAGTCAAAAACGTTTCTGCAACCCATTTGAGTGGAGTGCCCGGCAATCTGGTCCAGTGCTTGCATACTGCATCCGTACACCACTTTCTGGATTCCGGCCCAATATATTGCTCCGGCACACATTGGGCAGGGCTCTGTGCTGCTGTAAAGTGTGCATTCACACAGTTGTTCTCTTGGTATCTGTCTGCAGGCATGGCTGACCAGACTGAGTTCTGCATGCCGGGTCTGGTCACTTTCTGCTTCGGTAGTGCTTTCAGACTCCAAAAGAATTCTGCCGTTATGCACCAGCACCGCACCAAAGGGCGCCTCCCCTTTGTCCAGAGCCTGACTGGATAACTCTATAGCTCGATAGATGAATGGTTTGTGCTCACTCATGAGAAACCCCATAGATATCGGAGAGAGGAATTTTTATGTTAGCAGGAAGTCCCGCTTCTGCGCCGATCAAAACGGTTACCCATAGCCAGTAAATTCCCCAGCAAAATAACCGCCACTCCCAACACAGAAACCGGCGTCCATTGGTGCCCCTCCAAAACGGTTGAGATCAACAAGGCAATGATGGGATAAATAATATCGACATAGGCGGTTCTGTCAGATCCCATGCGCTGAATCAGGGCAATGTATGAGGTCATTGCCACTACCGAACCAAAAGTCACCAGATAAATCAGGGAAACCAGATAACCCGGACTGAAGTCAAACGTTGGCGGAACGCCACGGAGCAAAGCCATAGCCCCCATTTCCAGACCACCGTAAAACATGGCAAACACCGTCACAGGTGCCACTGACAAGCCATCTTTCTGATTAACTTCACAGGAGACACTGCCCATGGAAAACATCAGTGCAGCGCCCAGTGCCAATGCCAGTCCCTTTAGCTGCAGGGTATTGGAATCAATCTGTGAGATATGGGGAAAAAACACCATAAGCACACCGGCACTGCCCAATGTCGCTCCTATGAGAACAGAACGTTTAACGGCGTGCCCTAACCAGAAACGAGCAATCACAACATTTGAATAAAGAATGCCCGTACAAATTAATGCTGAAAGCCCACTACTGATGAATTTTTCGCTTTCATAGACCAGCCAGTAGGAAATACCGCAAAGGAAGGTTCCCTGGAAAAAGAATCTGAGATGCTGCCGAAGGGTAAAGCCCGTTAAGCCGCCTCTGAAACAGCAAATAAACCATAACAACACAGCGCCAGACAGAAACCGGTAAGCGACTGACCACATGGCGTCAACAGTCCCCAGCTGCCAGCTGACGGCATACCAGGTGGAGCCCCAGACCAGAGAGCAGATACAGAAAAGAGTGGCATTGGACACGTTCTGAACTTCCCGCATCAGAATATTAACTGTATGACATTAGGCCAACTGCAAAGTTTCGCCAGAGCACTAAACGCTTTATATCCAATTCTGATAAAAACTGGAAATTGCTTAGTGGAACGAAAACTTGCCTTCAACCGGGGGGACACAATGCTCTTGTTCTGACACGACATACTGCATGGTCTGACACTCCCGGTACAACCAGCTCTTGGCTTCCAGGGACATTGCAAGAAATTCAGAGAACTGACTATAACAGATGCCATTGGCGGTCATCATAATATCGGAAGCCACCAGCAAAAAATGGCCTGAATCCAGCATCTCCAGAAACAGTTTAAGGGTAGGTAAACCATGGTTGAGGCGGGTCATATCGGCCTGAACTAAAAATGCAGAGGAAGGCTTCAAATCCAGCTCGGTTGAAAAAAGAATACCAAATGGCTTAATAAACAGACGACTATCGAGTACGCCATCCAGAGACTGAAGTGATGAGATATGCAACCCCTCACACCGGTCACACATCCAGAATTCATGACCGTCCTTATTGAGCCATTCTGCCACCTGCTGAAGGTCTGGTATTACTAACTTTCGCATCAACGCTATCTCTGTTTTATTAACTATCTTATGGGTTCCTTCAGAGTGAGGAAATGGTCAGTTTGACCAAAACCTGATGCAATCCAATTGCACCGGTTATCAAAATCTGCAAGTGTCACTAACGATTCTGTCAGTCATTTTGGCGGCGAATCCCTGCATACTCTGCAAACAACATCAAATAGCAACACAAGGAGTGCAGATTATGCAGGGATCATCAACAATCAGTGCCGTTATCCAAACAGCCCTACACGCCGCCGCAAGCCCGTTCGCAGGCATTACTGCCGGAGTGCGATTACTCACCACCATGGTAGCGACTCCTGGTGCTGTCGCAGGCTACCTGTTAGGAAAACTGGTCAGTAAAGCCATTGAAGCGAGTGTAAAAAGGTTCAACAAAAACCGAACCATGAAGACCCGCAAGCACCTTTGCCGCATCGTCAGGGTACTGCAAACGACTGGCACCATTGTTGGCACTACTCTGGTGATCATGCAGGCACTCTCTCACCCTCTGTTGATGGCCTTATATGCTGCCCCCGTGGTGACAACAGCAGCCAAACAAACCGTCAGACACCTTATCGCCTGTGGAAGCGTTTACCGGTCGTTCAAAAGATACGGAGCCTCAGAAACCTTGAGGCGGACTGAGAGAATAGCTTCGTGCTCAACAGCAAAGCCATTCCAGGAGGCTCATTAGAAGCAGACACAAAGGTTGATGTTGGCTCAGCCCGGCAAATTTCTTATTTGTCGCAACAAACCCGGCCTTAAATCTGTTAAAGTGCACGCCCAGACATCGTTCACTGCAACATAAGGCTTTGCTATGCGTTTTCTGGCTCAGGTTCAGGCTGCCATGCGTAAGAACAACTCTTTGCTCTGCGTAGGCCTGGACCCAATACCCGAGAAGTTCCCCGCCCACATTCAGGCGCTCGAGCAACCTATTCTGGAATTTAATCGCTTCATCATTGATGCCACCGCAGACTTGGTGTGCGCTTACAAACCTCAGGCCGCCCATTATCATGCCCGTGGCGCTGAAGACGAACTGGCCCGGACCATCGAATACATCCAGGATAATTACCCGGATATCCCCGTCATTCTCGACTCAAAACGGGGCGATATTGGCAGCACGGCGGATCAGTACGCTATGGAAGCGTTTGATCGCTATCGTGCAGACGCCATCACCGTCAACCCATATATGGGCATCGATACTATTGCACCCTTCAGCCGCTATGAAGATAAGGGTACCGTCATCCTTTGTCGAACCTCCAACCCCGGAGCCGCAGCGATTCAGAACCTGAAGGTCGGTGACGACTTCCTGTATGAAGTGATTGCCCGTAAGGCCAAAGAAGAGTGGAACAGCCATAACAATCTGCTGCTGGTTGTTGGTGCCACCAACCCTGAAGAACTCAGGCGTATCCGTGCTATTACCGGTGATATGACCTTTCTGGTTCCGGGTCTGGGTGCCCAGGGTGGAGACGTAGAAGCCACCGTTAAAAATGGTCTCAACAGTCAGGGTGAAGGCATCATTGTAAACTCTTCCCGTGGCATCATTTATGCCGGCAGTGATGAAAACTTTGCCGAGGCAGCCAGGGCCGCCGCCATTGAGCTCAGAGACCAGGTGAATCAATACCGTTAACCATTGGCATTTTCCCCCACCTGAATCGGTAGGGGATTCCTCTGCCAAGAGTCGGCTGCCTTGACGACAACAGGCACTGGCATGTGGCCGGGCTCTTTAAAGTGGTTTGCGAAGGCTGTGTATATCTTCTATACATCCTCTTTCTATTTTTTAAAAAAGTCTCGGGATGCATACACGCATATTCTTGCTCTTTTACTTTATCATTCTTTTTCAGGTACCTGTGACCTACGGAACGATAACAAAAACTTCACCAAGACATTTTGTTGTAGTACGGGACGGAGAAACGAGAGAAATTACCATAGTGGGTACACTTGGGATCATTGAATATTTTGCAGAGGTTAAACATAAAAATTCCGCATGCTCTGGTTGCAGAATGTATTTAATTAGAACATCTGACGGGAGATATTATGTACATCATAAAAAAAATAAAGTGGAGGAACCCGGCATGGCGAATTTGTTGAAACATTTAAGTGCCAGAAGTCGGAGACCAGGGGCGCTTCTCCTTATTCCGGGAGAGGTAGCCGAGCAATATTTATTGCCCTGTTATCTACCGGACAATGTTGGAACAGAAATGCAAACCACACACACCCCTCACTTATCGCAGCTACCCAATGGTGATTATCATATTATTCCGGGACCGGAAAGTTCAATTTCTGAAACGATGATTGTTGGCGTTTTTGAAGTAATAGAAGAGATGACCTTTCCGATTCAGTGATGCAGATCAAACTTCTTAAGCTCAAGATAGCCGCTTGAATGCGTCAAAAAAATTGTGTGATTACGATGGGGCTACCCAAATGCGGTCGGATTTTAACCAAAGGGTTACGATGACCAGAAGTGTAAGAGCTATTGGCTGCGTAGGCAAACGATAAGGTGAGTGCTTGCGAGATAGGCTTTCAGTCCCAGTCAATCACTGCTCCAACAAGTTCCGGATCAATGATCAAAGTCCCTGAGCAAGCTGAATTGACTGAGGCGTGAAGCTTTGCGATCAAATGTCCAGGTGGTTTTACATTGAAGCCCGTTATGATGAGCAATCATTGCATCGGCAAAATCGTAACCGTTGGTATAATCATCAAGGGCTTTGAGTGTGGCCTGATAGTCCTGCGTCAGGCACTTTTGTAACTGAATAACGGCTCTTAATTTCTGACATTGCTGAGCTGGACTGACTTGATAGAAGTGAGTGAGTACCCAGACACATTCTACCAGAACTACAGGACTGATATAGAACTTGTTACAATTCTTCAAAAAACTGATTGTCTGTTGATATTGGTTTTCATCATCCCTGACAAGGTAGCGAACAAGAATATTGGTATCAATGCCCTCCATTTTTGCCGCCTTCTTTACCCTGCCATAATGCCTGAGCTCCTTCTTGAATGGCTTTCTCCATATCATCAAGAGTCGCTTTCCGGCCATTAGTATGATCTGCGAGGCATCCTCCCAAGGCTTCTATATCATCAGACATTGGGGTAAGTACAATCATTCCATCCTTCTCTTCAAACATAACTTTATCGCCAGGTTGAAGTTGGAATTTTGCCCTTATTTCAATAGGAATAGTAACCTGACCTTTGCTGGTAATAGAGCTGGTTGACATAGTTTTGATCTCACTGAAAGAGTATTACTAAAAGTAATACCTGCTCGATTACCTGTCAAAATGTCCACCTTTTGTAGGATTAACGGTTCCAAACAAAGTCCATCTGTTTTGCCGTTTTCTCAGCAAGTTCCAGACTGTGCAACAAACTCACCAGTGAAAGACTCATATCGATTCCGGCGGTAATACCGGCTGATGTCATAATAGAGCCGTCTTTTACCCAGCGCTGGCCAGAGATCACATCCAGTGCTGGATACTGTCGCTTAAGGTCAGGAATATCTTCCCAGTGAGTGGTGATCTTGATTTGGCTACTCTTGCGCTTTTTCGAATATAAAGAGATCTGACCAGTTGGGCAAGCTTCAGGGCAGAAATGAAATGCCTGAAAAGACACGCGCAGCCATTTAAAACAGCAAAGCTGTTGCGAGGAATTGCAACGAAGATACAGGTTCGATACTCCCTTACAACCCTGCTGTTGTTGGCTTCTGTTTTTTCAGCTGTATACTTAGGCGTTATTTCTGATTAAGGAAGCTTCCCATGCGCAGACTCAAGAAGCTGTTCGACCAAAACCGCGAATGGTCAGAGGCTGTTCGGGAAAAAGAACCTGGTTTTTTTGAACAGCTTTCTCAGCAACAGGCGCCCAAATACCTCTGGATAGGCTGTTCTGACAGTCGGGTACCCGCCAATCAGATTACCGGTCTGGTACCTGGTGAGCTGTTTGTGCACAGAAATGTGGCCAATCAGGTCATTCACACCGATCTCAACTGTCTCTCTGTTATCCAGTTCGCCGTTGAGTACCTGAAAGTCGAGCACATTATAGTAACCGGCCACTACGGTTGCGGAGGTGTTCAGGCAGCGGTTAAGAACGGCAAACTGGGCCTGATTGATAATTGGCTACGTCATATTCAGGACGTACAGCACAAGCATCAAACCTTCCTCAATACTCTCGACAATCAGGAAGACGTGTTCGAATGCATGTATGAACTGAATGTTGTGGAACAAGCTCTGAATGTCTGCCAGACCACCATCGTTCAAGATGCCTGGCTACGAGAACAAGACCTGACTGTCCACAGCTGGATTTATGGACTGAAAGACGGCCTTCTGAGAGATCTGGGATTATGTGTCTCTGATCCGGAAAGCCTGGATGAGCTTTACAGCAATGCCATCAGGCAGATCACCAGTGCAGCTGTTGGATGATGATATAGATACCCTTTCATTTTCTTGATCTATCCTTCCTCTCTGAAAACCAAATCGGAAGGATAGAATTATCAGACATACACTCTTTGCGGCACAACTGTTTCTGCTGTGGTTTTTTCTGTCATCTCTCAGGCCAGAGCGCATGCTCTGGCAGCAGGTGATAATGTTAAGGTGCCTTCAAAGAGAACGGAATCAGGCAGTTAAACTTCGATTCAATATCTGCCCATCTGGAGAGAAGACTGTGTGACTTCTCAATAGAGAGTTCAATATCTCATCAGGCGCTGGTTGTACTTCCCTTTCCCTGACAATGGTTCTGCAATAAGGACAGGTTGTATTTTCCAATAGCCAAGTCTCCAGGCAGTCTTCGTGAAACATATGTCTGCATTGTTCAAGAACCGTGACTGCCCTTCTGGCAAAAGGTTCGAGACAAACAGGGCAATTATCGGTCTCCTGTTGATAGGGCGGCCGATTATTTGGGCTGCCGGGTGGTGTAATTCCGTCCATATCTCTTACTCCTGTTTCTGTTTTTCATATAACTTGTAGTCTCAGATCATTGTCTATCCATTTAGTTCCCTGCGCTTATTTTTTTGTTACGCCCGGCATGGGCTTACAGGGTGAAAGCCCCCTGTGAAAGAACCTGCATCTGACTGGCGGTAAAGACGCCCGCTGATGACAACCACCATTAATGTACTACAGTCCCGCAAGGAGCTGTGCGGAGGCAGTCTGTGCGGAATAACATAATTTGCCGGAACCAGGTGACAGGATCACGTTTTAAAGTAAGAATAAATGCATCCTGGTGGGTGAAATTTGTTCTTCACTCATAGCTGCCTTGAATAAAATAACGAACACTAAGCCGCACGCGCTTTCCACTCCAGAGGATACATCCATGATATCTGAAAAATATCCGGTCCTGATGAGACTGCTTCACTGGCTGATGGCCCTTACAATCCTGGGTATCATTGCCAGTGGTTGGTACATGGCAGGTCTGTCCAAAGATGTCAGCTATAAATACGACATCTATCCATGGCACAAGTCTTTCGGCATCCTGGTGCTCCTGCTGGTAGTGATCCGCATTCTGATACGATTATTCAGCAAAGTACCCAAGCTACCCAAAGGATTGCCGCATCATGAAAAGGTATTGGCCAGAGTCACTCATTATTCTCTCTATGCCTTGATGATTCTTGTGCCTGTCAGCGGTCTTACCATGTCGGACGCTGGAGGGCGTGCTGTCTTCTTCTTTGGCATACCTCTGCCCGAGTTAATGGAAGACAACAAGGAGCTTGCAGGAACCCTGCATACGATTCACACCTATATTCCCTACGCATTTCTGGGGATCATTGCGCTTCATGTGGTAGGTGCACTTAAACACCGGTTTATGGATAAACCTGAAAACGATGTGCTCGGCAGAATGTTGTGAATTTGTCAAAAAGGGCTCCTTGTAAGAGCCCTTTTCTATAGTCTTTCCCAGTGAGCCCCGCGCCCTTTGCCAATGGGCTTCAGCTCTCCGCTTCTTCGCTTCTGCTGAACCACCTTCTTCACCAGTTCCCGGCTGACCGTAGGTAACTGAATACAAATATCAGCCACTGAAAAAGGACCCTTTGCATTGTCAATTGCCATAGCAATCAACTGCGACTTGGGAGCCCGGCTGCCCTGGTTTTGCAGTGCATCCACCCTTAACTCCAGCTCTTCATACGCTTTGATCACACTATCCAGAAAGAAGTTAATCCAGGGCATGGGGTTATGGGTCCCTTCATGCCAACCTTTCACACTGAACCGGAGGGCATCCATATAAGCCTGCTCGTTCTGCGCAAAGATTCTTTCCAAACTGATATAGCGACAAATATCATAGCCATTGATGGAAAGCATCAGAGTAGCAATCAGCCGGGAAATTCGCGTATTACCATCACTGAACGGGTGTATGCAGAGAAAATCCAGTACTGCACAACTCACCACCAGCAGAGGTTCTATCGTCTTTTCCAGACACTGGTGATAGAGCCCCACGCTGAACTCCATCGCTTTTGGCGTTTCAGTAGCCGGAACGGTTCGATAAAGAACGCCTACCCGATTACCCTCTGAATCACGCTCCACAATATCCTTGTTGGTCGCTTTCCATCGTCCTCCTTCATGGGGAAAGTGACTGTACAGGGTGGCATGAAGCTGCCGGATAAGCCCCGGAGAAACATTAGTGTGCTCTGCAGGCTCCGTCACCCTGTCCAGTACATCACGGTACCCCGCTATCTGTCTTTCAGCTGAAGTGGCTGGCTTAATTTCATATTGCACCAGTTTTCTTAATGCTTCCTTGCTGACGGCAATGTTCTCAAGACTGTTGCCATACTCCACAGACTCCAGAGTAGCTACCTGCCTGAGCGTATCGAGAATCTCAGCCTGTTGACGCAGGGTATGGGGCTGTCGTCCACGGAATTCACCCATCTGTCTGAAGCGTCCCAACTGGGAGGCAGTGAATCGATAGTCTGACAAGCGTTCCAGCGTGTGCATTTGGATTCCTGACTAACGGTTAATTATCGGATAATATTCCTGCAAATTATGCCTGTAAGTCATTTAGTATCCAATAAACTTATAAGTTTGCTAATACACTTATTAATCGTGAAAAGACGGTTAATGTTCAATTATTTTGCATATCAACCGTCAAATCGACAGATAAATTAATTGTTACTGTCATCAGACGAACTTAATCGATAAACCTTGACGTAATGACCTGTTCTCAGAGTCGACATAAGCACCTGTAGCGCTCTATTCCATTCACAAACCAGCCCGCTGGAAGCTCTCAACGAAGCTCGCTCTCCAATATTGTCAGAGAAACACAACATTCTCAGCGTCATAGTGGCATCTTGAGCCGAGATGATTGCAACAAATTTCGGTTCGTAGGGTTCCTGAATCACCATGATAAAGTCACCCGTTCCAAGTGAAGCGCTCATTAACTGTCGGACTGAGTTGAACTCCTGAAGCTCTTGGGGCTCAAGCTCAATCTTAAGGGCCATCATCGCTTGCCCCATATCCATTAACCTTAACAAGGCATACAAATCCGGAAGCCGCGATTCGTCCAGGCCCTTAGGCAATGAAATCTTTTCTAAATCGCTCGACATTTGATTCAAAAAACATTGCCGAATCGCAATGTCATGCCCTTTTGTGGTATCTGAAGCCAGGGTCACTCCAAGCTTGCCACTGCAATCCCCCTTATGCGGGCTGGCTACTTCTTCTTCATACGGGCTATAAAAGGCCGTAGAGGTAGCCTCTAATATGTACTTGAGCACATCAACTGTGGCCGGTAAATGAACCCGATAAAGCTGGCCTTTCATCTTATTCAGGTAGAATTTGATTCCCCAAGAAAAGAGTTTTTGATCATTAGTGACATAGCCAATCAGACCGCCTGCCTGATTCAGAAGAAAAGCAAAGGTCATTATTTTTTCTACGACAATGAAGGCAAGGAAATAGTCTCCCTGAGTATTGGGAAGAATCAAGGCATAATAACCATCAGGTAAAGCCTTAATATCGCTTATGGGTTGGGCGTGCTCCCCCATCCAGCCAACAGAAGCCAGCCCTGCCACTACATTCTGTTGCATATCAGCCTGCACGTTCTTCCGTTGCATGGCAGCCTGAGCCTGAGTTAACACCTGCTGAAATTGCAGTACGTTAAGATCTGAAGCCTCGAAAACAATCGGCACCATACTCGTTTCCAGATAACAAACATTGAAGGATGAAGCCGATGGTGACCGCCCGGGAGGCTCAAGGTCAACTGGAGCTTGCTGCTTGAAAACGCTGAAGTCGTACGGCTCGGTACACCATTTACAATCAAGTTGATTTTCAGTATCCGGATCTGAGTCTGATCCTGGATCTGGATCTGGATCTGGATCTGGATCTGGATCTGGATCTGGATCTGGATC
>NZ_JAHHPN010000649.1:0-3903 GCF_024606325.1 Endozoicomonas sp. ONNA1 | reverse complement strand
CTGAAAGGCCTTGAGATACCCATTATCTACGATGTTGATATCGGACATCTGCCACCTAATCTGACTTTGATTAATGGAGCTTTGGCAGACGTCAGTCTTATTGATGATAGGGGCAAGATTCACCAGAGGCTGATCTGAATCAGTGGAACTTTTTGTATTCATATATCAGGTATCCGAGCGGCTATCACCTATAAGTTGATTGAATTCTTCGCCGCTCATATCCATAGAATATTTATTATGTAAATTACGAATATCCACCTTCTGGCTTCTGGCCGGGATCAGAAAAATTTCTCCATCGTCACTGAGATTAACGCTTACTTCAGTTTCCTGATTAATACTCAGCTTGGCTCGAATATCTGCGGGAATGGTCACCTGATGCTGACTAGTTCGTACGATCCTCATAATGTTAAACCTATTAGAATTCAGGAAAACATATTAGATCACTTCTACGTCTAGTGGCACTTCTTCAAAGCCTGATTACAGAGTTGGGCTATCGCGAAATGTCTGCAGGCCGAGCTCTCATCCCCCGTCCTCAAAGTACGGAGGTTTTACGCTCACTCGATAAAACACTTATAAGTTGTATTTTTGCTTATTTACAACATATAAGTTTTATAAAAATTACATTAATTAAAATGTATTTTGTCTATATTACACTTTATAAATTGTATTTTGGTTGCTTCTGATGAAAACACAGGAAGAGCTGGCAAAAGCTTTACGGGACTTCCGGAAAGCCAAAGGACTGGGACAAAAGGATATGCGTATGAGAATCGGCATGTCGCAACAGCAATATCAACGAGCTGAGTCTGGCAGTGATCTGCGGGTTTCGACGTTATTTCGAATTCTTGAAGGTTTGGATCTTGAGCTGCAACTGATACCAAAACATCAATCTGGAGAGGGTGAACCTATTACACCCAATGATGAAAATAGAGAATCAGCCTGGCAAGGATTTCTTAAAGATCTGGAGGACTGATCGTGACTGTATCACAAAACGCTCGCTCTGAGTTTGTAGAAGCCTTCTCGCTTGTTCTCCATGGTCAACGAATAGGTGTCCTGACTCATTATTCCGGAGGCCGAAGCACTCTGACCCACCACTAGCAGAGATTAGCCGGACTGATAAGGCTCAACCCCGTCGCCCAGAAAACGGTTGTTTTCTTCACGTATTCTGGCTGCCGCATCATCGTAAAGAAATGGCAGGGTGACATAGCGAGTGCCGCTTGTTACAGGCGTTGCCGCATGCATAAGAGAACAGGAAAAGACGATAGCACCACCCGTGGGGGGCTTATAACGACGGTTGCCGTATTCTGGAAACCACAATTCACCTCCCTCGTATTCTTCACTATTCAGGTTGATGCTGATAGCGAATCGCCGGTGTGCGGTGCCTTTCGTGGTGTTATCCCGGTGTTCTTTGAAGAAACCCGCATCACTGCTGTCGTAGCAGGCAACGATGTAGCGTTCAATGCGTGTAGCCTGAAACTGAAAAGCTTTGGCTATTTCAGGAGTCAGGCGAGTTCTTATTCGATGTTTCAGTGCCGCCTGCAAGTTTTTATCGTCAATACTGATGTCGGTTCGACGTTTGACATGGTTATCCTGAAGTTCCAGTGTTTTGCCGCCAATGGTTCGCATAAAGCCCGATGGCTCAGGCTGTCCTTCGTGATAATAACGAATAAGGGTTTCGCAAAAGTCGCTTTCCAGCACCCTGGGTACCAGCAAAACCGGAGCCCAGGGTTCTATCTCTGGAGATGAGTGGTATGCAGGGTCAGGCAGGCTCTGCATGGTTTTTATAAAAATATCAGGCTCATCAATGTTGCCTTTGGCATAGACACGAAGCGTTGGGTCAAGAATTAACCAGTAGGGATAGTAAAGTTCTTGCTGTTCAGAGTGTTTGCCCAAGGCACCGTATTGTCTGGCAACTGCGCCTGCTTCATCATAAAAAATACGCTGCTTTGGAAATGCTTGCAGCGCTTGGGGGTTATGCAGGTCTCTTTGATTCAAGGTGACTGCGAAACGGACGTTTTGGTCATCACGAGTCATTAAATCTGATTGATTGACTTCTTTCAGAAACTTGATAACAGGTTTTGCTGAGCAGTCTCCAAGAAAGGCCAGTCCAACAAAACGCCCGCCGAGACTGGAGAATGCAAACTGGGGGTTATTGGTTGTGTGAGCGTGGAACCAGGGGGCAGGTTCTCCCCATGAGGGTGGTTTATTGTTCATTTATATAGGTGTTCTAATTCATTGAGAATTTTTAATTAAAACCTTTTTATCTATCGACCATGTTCTGTTAAACAATACTTCGGGCAGTTTTTTGAGGACTTAACATTGATCTACAGAGGCCTGTGCTACGAGGGTTCGGATTTAATTGCAAGTCTGATATCCCGCCGATTTGCCTGAAAGTGCCCCGGTCGCCCAAGCCCCGGATATCAGTAAGTAAATTAGCCAGTATTGGAACCGGGCGTCATGTTTTCCTAAAGGCTTCCCTTTGTCACTCCTGTTAGAGAAGAGGGACAAGTGTATCATAATGGATTCTTAGAATCGGATAATTGTATGCACAATGGTGCATCTTCTTACATGTCGTTTTTTTAGGCCATGCAGCACAATGGGTTTAGCAACTTCTTTTGGTTTTTTGTCACATAAGCCTTGGTGCATCAATGTTAAGTCGTCAAAAAACTGTCCAAAGCATTACCTAGATAGACTGTCTTTTATTTTTTCAATTAATTGAAGGTAACTATCTATAACTACTTAATGGGGTTGTATTTTAGATAGATCACTTGTTTGTTTGTGACGAAAAATATTTATCAAGATTTTTAGTTGTCAAAATAATTACGCAGGGATGTAATCATGACTGATGATAGCAGCACCAGTGGTGAGCAGCAGTCGCAGACCTCTAGTAACTCAGTAGTAGATTCAGATGGTACGAAAGAGCTTGAAAAGGTTCGGTTTGAGAAACCATCAAAATCAGTCGTCAAATCAGTCTCAGCTGATACCCAATACCTTCTGGATTTCAATTCGGACGACGTAAAACTGGAAGTCAGGGGGCCTGATTTTGTTCTTGTTTTTCCGGATGGTGTTGAAATTACCCTGTTACTTGCAGGGGTAATGGCTGCAACAGAGCAAACACTTCAATTCAAATTTGCCGATGGCTCGGTGATTAGCGGTGATGAATTCATTGCCAAATCCAGTTTTGTTGAATCGGAAGATGTACCTGTTTCTACTCTAAAGGGTCAGGAGAGTGATTCTGAAGAGGAAGAAACACCATCAGGCAAGGAAACGGAAGAACCGTCATACAGTGAAGCGGCTGATTCAAAGAATCAATCGAAAGCCAGCAAGGAAATTAAAAAGAAGGATGAGGAGTTTAAGAAAAAGCCTGTAGAAGAAGTAGAACCCCGTGATGATGACTTTACCGACACAGCACAGGCAACCAGCACCAGCTCGTCTTCTTCGCCTCCGATTGAAGAAGTTACTCCAACAGAAGATACTTCAACAGGGGAGGGCACCAGTAACATTACCTTCTCGGTTTCGGTGACCAATGTCGGCTCAAGTTCTGCAGGCCAGTTCATTATTGGTGGAGGCGGCAATAACTCCTCGAGTACCCAAAGCGATCCTGAGCAGCATCTTGAGGTCGAGCGCTTTGGTAGCAGCCTTGACGGAGACCCTGATGTCCAGCTCAATCTCAACAGTGGTCTGGAAATTTACGGTGAAGATCCCCTACTTTTCAGTGACTCATTCAACAGTAAGAATCTGGTGCTGCAGAATGATGCAAACATCAGTGATATTGCAGCCATTTATGTTGAAAATATCCCGGATGGCTGGGGAGTTGCCGGTGGGGCGAAAGAGAGTGACGGAAGCTGGCTGCCGCCCACGAAAGTATCTTCACCGTCCCCACCCTGCAGGTGGTTATTGAGCTCA
>NZ_JAHHPN010000648.1:0-2095 GCF_024606325.1 Endozoicomonas sp. ONNA1 | reverse complement strand
GAACTCACCCTTTCCTCATCGGAACTTTCTCCTCTGGTACTGGATACCAGCCCAACCAGTGACCAAATAACAACAGGCGACAATGATGACATTATTCACGCAGGCGTTGGTGATGACATTGTTGATGCGGCGGGTGGTGATGATTTTGTTTCCGGCGGTATGGGTGATGACCAGCTTGATGGCGGGGCGGGTTCTGACACGATTCAGTACAGCTATGAATATGGCGGTAATACGATAGGGCCTGAACGTGGTGTCGAAGTAGACCTTGGCTCCGGATCGGTAACTGATGACGGTTATGGCACGTCTGATGCCATTAGCAATTTTGAGAATGTCATCGGCACAATCCATGACGATATCATCACCGGTAGCGAATACGTTGACGCCAGCAATACTGGTGATAATACACTGACCGGCCTTGCCGGTGACGACGTTATTAGCGGTTTGAGTGGCGATGACTCTCTGGTAGGTGGTGCCGGCGCAGATACTCTCTATGGTGGTGCCGGAGGTGACGTACTGGACGGTGGCGCTGATGATGACATTCTATCGGGCGGTGCGGGTACCGATATCCTGAAAGGTGGCGCCGGCGCAGACAGCCTGGATGGTGGCGCAGATTCAGATACGGTGGATTACAGCGATGAAACCGGTTCTGTCACGGTTGATCTGGCTGGCTCAACCGCCACCGATAGCAGTGGCGATACAGACACCCTGACCAATATTGAGAACGCTACCGGTAGTGCCTGGAATGATCAGATTATTGGTGATTTTGGGGCTAATGTCCTTAACGGAATGGATGGCAATGACAATATCTCTGGTGGTGACGGGACAGACACCATCAGTGGCGGTGCCGGTAATGACTACATAAACGGTAATCAGGGTGACGACGTTATTGATGGTGGTGCCAGTGATGACACCATCCATGGCGGTTTTGGTAACGATACCCTCGATGGTGGTGAAGGTATTGATACGCTGGATATGGTGGGGACGGTAACCAGTCCTTTTGATACACCGGATGATATCACCGTTGACCTGAGCACCTCACCGGATGGAACGGGTTCCGTTACGGTCAATGAGAGTTATGGGAACGGCCTGTTCACGGGTACTGATACCATCACCGGGTTTGAAAATATCACCACGGATCATGGTAATGACACGCTCACGGGGAATGATCTCGATAATGTGCTGAGCAGTGGTCGTGGCATGGACAGGCTTGATGGTAAGGGTGGACAGGATACCCTCCAGGGGGGCGCGGACGATGACACACTGATCGGAGGTGCTGGTAATGACATTCTCGAAGGCGGCGACGGGAACGATGTGCTGGATGGTGGTTCCGGAAACGATGAACTTCGAGGTGGCGATGGCGTCGATACGGTCAGTTTTGCCGCTCTTTCCAGTGCTGTCATAGTTGACCTAAGCGATGGCCGTATTTCCGATGATGGCCTGGGTGGTACAGATACCATTCAATCCATTGAAAACATTGAAGGTACCAACCTGGCGGGGCAGGGCGACATACTGCTTGGGGATACCGGGGATAATGAAATATTCGGCCTGGATGGGAATGATACCCTGGGCGGTGGTGGCGGTACCAACAGGCTGGACGGTGGTGCGGGAAGCGATACCGTCAGTTATGGCAACGAGACCACCGGCGTCACAGTCGACCTGGATAATATCCACAACCCCGTTATAACAGCGTCGGGACAGGACACGCTGATTTCCATTGAGAACGTTTCCGGTGGTTCCGGAGACGATGTGTTGAAAGGCACCTCTGCTGAAAACACCCTCACTGGCAGCAGCGGTGACGATACACTGATGGGCCGGGGGGGGTAACGATACGTTGGATGGGGGCCTTAATGGCCAGACTGGCGACTGGGTCGATTACAGTGAAGCTTCTTCAGCGGTGACGGTTAACCTTTCCGGCACAGATCACAACGCTTCATACGGCATTGATGCCAATGCTGCCCTGGATGGTGACGGTGGAACCGATAGCCTGAAAAATATTGAAAATGCCAAAGGTTCCGCAGGAAACGACTTGCTGATCGGCAATGAGCTCAATAACCACCTGCAGGGTGGGGACGGTGAAGATACTTTCGTGGGCGGC
>NZ_JAHHPN010000647.1:0-1404 GCF_024606325.1 Endozoicomonas sp. ONNA1 | reverse complement strand
TTGGCCAGTGAGCGGTCAAAGTTCAGCAATGTCTGGATGGCCTCTGTTTGGCCATTACGAGCAGCTTTGTGGAGAGCCGTTTCGCCATTGTTAGCCTTCTCTTTGGCCAGGGAGGGGTCAAAGTTCAGCAATTCCCTGATCAACCTTGTGTTGCCAGTGCGGGCAGCAGAGTGAAAATCCCGAAGGCGCTGGGATCGGTCACTGTCCAACAATACCTGGGCCTTGACGGTCTCTGTGTGGCCTTGACGAGCAGCTAAGGCTGCGTGTGTAGCTGTCTCACCATCTTTAACCTTGTCTTTGGCCACGGAGTGTTCAATGACAACTTCCGGTACAAACAGTGGCGGAGCTGATGGCTCAGGATCAAGACTTGATGAAGCCAAAGGCTCTGAAAGCGGTGCCGACAATCCAACAAATGATGCTTCAAGTTTTTCTCGCTCTTTCTTCAACCAGCCAAGTCGCAGTGACCTGACTTGAAGCAGCTCGGCCTGTTGAAACAGCTCGTCCCAGCTGAGTTCAGGGTTGGTCTCCAACAGTGTTTTCAGAAGCTGCTGATGCTCAGGGTTACCCAGACTAAACCAAGACAATGCAGCTGCAGGTGAAGCATGCTGTAACAACATCTGAAGTACAGAGACACCGGCATGGTTGAAACGCTTAAGAAACGACCGGATGACTGCCGGTGAAGTATATTGAGCCAGATCGTGAAGCACGGTTCTGTTGTTACGATCTGTCTGATTCAAATCCTCAGCGACTATCGGTAAATCGAATTGTTGTAACAGGTCGAGCAGGCTTTCTTCCGTTCCTAAACGAATCATGAAACGGAACAGAGTCAGAGTATTGTCCATTAAAGGTGTTCCCAGTACCTGCCCTCTATAGTGAGTGCACTGACTTTGGGTATGATTTTGTAGCATTATTTGGCGAGCTTGAACGGTACCGGCAGTGGGTCTGAATTGTTGACACTGGTCGCATGTTAGATAGTGCCTTTCTGCGTGAGGCAGTAGTTCCTGAAGCAGAAAACCGCTCTGTTGGCAATCCAGACAAGCTAGCCTTAATCCGGCTTCTGACGCATACCTGTCCAGATTCGCTAACACCTGTCGTTTGCTGACGTGATATTTGGTTTGAAGCAACCTGATGGTGTAATAATCAACATCCGCGGACAATGCATTATGAGTGTAATCAGTACCTTTATTATCAGGTTCTGGATAATTCTGCCCTGGCTGGCCTTGTTTTTTTTCATTGTTGTGTGCCTGACTGCCTGAATCACTCTGTTTGCTGCCTTTATCCACTGCGGGATTTGGTGAAGTTGTGCTTTCGGAGTTTCCCAACTGTAGGGTTCCGGGGGGTGTCTGAGTCTTGGTCTGTCTTTTAAAGGTGCGTTCCAGTTCCGAGTATTCAAACTCAAGACTG
>NZ_JAHHPN010000646.1:0-1466 GCF_024606325.1 Endozoicomonas sp. ONNA1 | reverse complement strand
TGGTCGGAGGGGTGTTCACTGTTAATGAGTCCGGTGTTTCGGCTTCTTCAGTGGGCGGAGTCACAATAATGGTCGGAGGGGTGTTCACTGTTAATGAGTCCGGTGTTTCGTCTTCTTCAGTGGGTGGAGTCACAATAATGGTCGGAGGGGTGTAGGGAATGGGAGGCATTTCCGGACGAGGTCTTTTATGAACGATTTTGGCAGGGCCGCTGCTTTTCATGGCATCAGCAAATCGGTGCCTGCCGGGATTGTCGGGTAACTGCCTGGCCGGTCCGGTGAATTTCATGGCGTCCAGCAGCTTGACTCTTCTTTTTGGCAAGGGTTTGGAGGGTACTGGCTCTCCCATCGGAGCAGGGCTTAACATCAGAGCTTCGTTTTTTACTATTGCTCTGACTGCCCTGTCTGAGAAAAAAGTGTATCGACGGTCTTTGGCACCATCAAAAATCTGTCGTCGCAGGGATAGGCTGGTGTGAGAATCTTCAATGACATTGATGACCATGTCCCTGAGTTTTTTTTCAGCGACTTTGTTCCTGCGGTGTGTAAATTTCCACCGGGTTTTCTTCAGAAACTCTTTTGGGGACGTCTCCACAACCGGCATGCCATTGTGCAGAGTGACACGACAGGCCCGTCCTTCCTCAGTGGCCTGGTCGATGAGTCTCAGATTATGACCTACTTGCTCTTGAATGCTCGGCATGTCAGTCCCTGATTAGGTGAAATCCAACTCTATATTTAGCGGCACGGAGTCAGGTCGGTAAAGAGCAAATAGCATAACTAATAATTGGCGGTTACTGATCCTGACTGGTGTAATGCTCAGTCTTAAAGTCTACAGGGCAGACTGGTAGAATCCCATCCTCGCTCATTTGGCAAAACGGTTATGGTCAGAGTGCCCTTAATATGACCCAAACAATTGGATTGGTGCTGGCTGGTGGCAGGTCTTCCCGAATGGGGCAGGACAAGGCTCGCCTGCTCTGGCAGAACATTCCCCTGTTTCAACATATGCAAAATTTGCTGCATGAATCCGGTATCGACAGAGTATTGCTCAGTGGTGCTCAGTGTGGCAGCAACGCGCTGGTCGATAAAATACCTGACAGGGGGCCTCTTGGCGGTATTCATACAGCTATTGAGGCTCTGCCCGATGGTGTGAACCTCTTAGTGGTTCCGGTAGATATGCCTTTATTGCCACCGGAAGCCTGCAAGAAGCTGGTATCATCCGTAGCAGAGTCCGGCAGGGCGGTTATGTTTGAAACCTTTTTCCTGCCTCTTATTCTGCCCGTCAACAGCCTGCTTCGAAGTGCCGTCAATAGTGCGCTGAGCAGCCAGGATCACAGAGACTATTCTCTTGGACGGCTCTTTGATCGTCTGCAGGGTGTGACTATCACGCTTCCTGACGAATTGGCAGAGCATTTCCAGAACACCAATACCCCCGATGAGTGGCATCGTGCCTTGACAGCCATGAGCGGGGAAAA
>NZ_JAHHPN010000645.1:0-1921 GCF_024606325.1 Endozoicomonas sp. ONNA1 | reverse complement strand
ATAATAAATTAGGGTGTACTCACCTGTATATTTACCTCAACCGGAACTATCCGTCATGACTCAACTCCCCGTCACTGTGCTGTCAGGCTTTCTTGGCGCAGGAAAAACTACTGTACTAAGCCATATTCTGAATAACCGCCAGGGTAAAAAAGTGGCCGTTATCGTTAACGATATGAGCGAAATCAATATTGATGCAACTCAGGTTCAAAACGAAGTGTCGCTGAGCCATCAGGAAGAGAAGCTGGTGGAAATGAGCAATGGCTGCATTTGTTGTACCCTGCGTGAAGATCTGTTGCTGGAGATCAACAAATTGGCCCGGGAGGGGCACTTTGATTATCTGGTGATTGAATCCACCGGCATTTCCGAGCCTTTACCCGTCGCTGAAACCTTTACCTTTGCCGATGAAAAGGGTAAATCGCTTTCTGATGTCGCCACGCTGGATACGATGGTCACAGTGGTGGATGCAGTGAACTTCCTCAAGGATTATGACGAGGCCAAATACCTTCAGGATACCGGAGAGTCTCTGGGGGAAGAGGATGAACGCAGTGTTGCTGACTTACTGGTAGATCAAGTCGAGTTCGCCGATATACTGTTAATCAGCAAAACCGATTTGATAGAACAGCGCGAGCAGGAACGTTTGACTGCGATCCTGAAAACACTCAATACCAATGCCCGAATCATTCCCATTACTCATGGTCAGGTAAATGTTGACGATGTATTAAACACTGGGCTGTTTGATTTTGAGCGGGCACAATTAGCGCCGGGCTGGCTTAAAGAAATGCGCGGCGAACATGTGCCGGAAACGGAAGAATACGGCATTGGAAGTTTTAGTTACACCGCTCGCCGACCCTTTCATCCGGAAAAGTTTTATCAGTTTCTCCACACGGCAAGAGACTATGGAAAACTGATTCGATCTAAAGGGTACTTTTGGTTGGCCACTCGTCCGGAATTTGCAGGCCAATGGAGTCAGGCTGGTGGTATCGCGCGCTATGGTTTTGCAGGGATGTTTTGGAAAGCTATCCCGAAAGAGAACTGGCCTACCGATGAAGATTACCTTGCCTCGATTAAAAGTAACTGGGTAGATCCCTTCGGCGATATGCGGCAGGAGCTTGTTTTCATCGGTCAGGCTTTAGATCAACAGGCCATTACTAAAGCCCTCGACGATTGCTTATTAACAGAAGGCGAGGTTCTCAAAGGTAAAGAGCACTGGGCAACTTTGAGTGATCCTTTTCCTGACTGGGGAGAAAATCAATGAGCTCAACATCACCAGGGCAATGCCCGTTGACTGAAGATCAGATTAAACAGGCTGCCGAGTCTGACTACATGAATAGTGAGCAACTGGATTTTTTCAAGCACCGACTATTGGTGCTTCACGAATCGACGGAAGCTCGAATTCAAGAAGCCAAAAATCAAATGGCCAGCCCACCAGAGTTGAATGATGATAGTGACAGAGCATCTTGGGAAGAAGAGTGCAGTACTTCTTTGCGTATTTTAGAACGAGAACAAAAATTACTATCCAAGATCAGACTGTCACTGCAGCGTATACGATCAGGTAGCTACGGTTATTGTCTTGAGTCGGATGAACCCATAGGCATACCTCGTCTTTTAGCAAGACCCACAACAGAATACTGTGCCGAAGTGAAAGCCCGGATTGAATACAAGGAGCAGGTGTACCGAGACTGAGGGTTTCGGTAGTTGTGGAGTGGAGAAGACGGTAATTCGGCCTATAGTGATTGCAGTGAAACTCTATTTCATTCATATGGAGGCTTAACTAGTATGCTTTCTATTGAGATGGACAGGGAAGACGGCATTGCCTTTCTGGAACCCCATGGACCTCTTTCAAAAGAGGACTTTGTTTCTGCCGCCCAACAGATTGATCCTCTGATTGAAGAGAGGGGTGGGCTGGCTGGGCTGATTATCC
>NZ_JAHHPN010000644.1:0-1502 GCF_024606325.1 Endozoicomonas sp. ONNA1 | reverse complement strand
CAATTATTGCGGCAAGTGTTGAACTCAATACTGGCCGCCAAAGACTATCTTCTGGCGAGATAATGAGAGTGGATCAATTTGACGGCGTATCTTTCAAATGGATTCGAACCCCGCAATACAAAGGTAATGGCGCGGGACGAATGATTAATATACTGGCATACACATTCCGTGTACTGATGCCAGGTGCCACGAAAGGGCTAGATAAGCCAAGCGCAGTTATTGGTTCCAGTGTTCACCCATTCGCTGGTGTTGCTGGTGCAATCTTGGCAAAGCGCTATGGGGTTCCCTTTGTATTTGAGGTTCGTGACCTTTGGCCACAAACATTGGTAGATCTTGGAAGGCTGAGTGAGAAAAGCATCACTACTCGAGTATTACGCTATCTCGAAAAGTGGTTGTACAAAAGAGCAGACCGCATCGTGACGCTCTTACCACATGCTGCTGATTACATTGTACCACTTGGTATCTCGTCGAAGAAAATAGTATGGATTCCAAATGGTGTTGAACTAGATGGCTATCCCGTTCCTAAACAGCCAACCGAGACTGATACGTTTACACTGATGTATTTTGGAGCACATGGCCAGGCGAATGGGCTCAGTAATGTATTAAATGCGATGGCTGAGTTACAAAATCGGACTGGAATGCAACATGTGCGTTTGAGGATGATTGGCGATGGACCTATGAAGCCAGAGTTAATACAAATGGCTCGGAATCTGGCTTTGAAAAATGTTGAATTTGAAAATCCGGTGCCGAAACAAAAAATTCCTGCTTTGGCCAAAGAAGCTGATGTGTTTGTTATTGTTGTTAGGGATATGAAACAGCTTTACCGCTATGGTATTAGCATGAATAAGTTGTTTGATTATCTTGCTGCCGGACGTCCAACTATCATTGCATCTGAGGCTTCAAATAACCCTATCAAAGAGGCTAAGGCAGGTATAACTGTACCATCAGAAAACCCCAGAGCATTAGCTGATGCTATTGCAACTTTAGTTACAATGTCTCAGGCTGAACGTGCTGCTATGGGCCATGCGGGTAGGACTTATGTTGAAAAGTACAATAGTTATGAAGTTCTTGCTGCGCGATTTGCCACCATGTTAAATGAGTGCAGTTGAAGTGAAAAGATTTATAGATGTTGTCATTTCTTTGTTTGCTTTAGTTCTGTTTACGCCTGTGTTCGTATACATCGCATTAAAAGTACGTCGCTACTTGGGAAGTCCGGTTTTCTTTACTCAAGAGCGGCCGGGTCTTGATGGTAAGTCTTTCCACATGATCAAGTTTCGCTCCATGCTTGATGCCTATGATGAACAAGGTATTCCTTTGGCAGATAGTGAACGTTTGACAGATTTCGGCCGCTGGTTGCGAGAAACTAGCCTCGATGAGCTACCTGAACTCTGGAATGTTTTAAAAGGTGATATGAGCTTGGTAGGTCCAAGACCTTTATTGATGCGGTACCTGCCACTGTACTCAAAACAACAATATCGGCGACACGAGGTTAAACCTGGAAT
>NZ_JAHHPN010000643.1:0-1079 GCF_024606325.1 Endozoicomonas sp. ONNA1 | reverse complement strand
TCAGGAACTCAGTGTTTACCGTGAGATCGCTGCTGGCAAATATTCTGGCCGACAGTCGGCTACCAGGAAAAAGAATCCATCCTCCCGAACGACCAAAGCATCATCGACCGCAACAACGAGTCAGACCGGCCAGATGAGCGGATCTGCTGCCCGTAAACAGGGAGCCGATTCGACAAACGGCAGCAGTCGTGAAGATAAAGACCCGCTGGAACCTTCAGCTGAACAGGATACCGGAAGTTCTACTGTCACTTGTTTCAAGTGCAACAAGGCACTGAATACACAGGAATTAAGGCGAATAACCAATGAGGCAACTGCCTCCGTGATTTTATGCAACAAGTGCCTTTCGGACAATCAGAGTAAAAAAAGAGCAAAACGAATCCGGAAAGAAACAAAGCCGGATTCATCAGAACCGGCCCAGAAAAAAAAGAAGGGCCCGGGTAGAAAGAGAAATAATACTGAAGCAGCTGCTACTGCGCCATCGGCCAAAAAAAAGAAACCGGCAGACACTCAGATCCCCGGTGACCCATTGGAAAAAGTAAAAGAAAATATCGAATACGAATTAAGTCAGGAAGAGCTGGAAAAAGTACAAACCCTGATGGAGGTATTCAAGAAAAAAAACATCACAGTCAAGTCTACTTTTTATAAACTCCTCGGCTTTCTAGAGAGAAGTTCATTTAATAGCTTCTTCGATAATGCCACCGCTTTTTTTGGGCACCTTTCTGAAAACTTCAAAAATACAGGCATGCTGACCAGCATGTTAAACAATAGAAAAAAACATATCCGGAGTTTCACAGAACGTAGCCTGAGTGAACTCGAATATTTAGCACGTTTGGATGTATTGAATTCCTTCTCGTCCATGAATAATGGTAAAGGCGTGCCCACACATAAGGAAGTGAAAGCAATACTGGGCTGGCCAGAATGGAAAGCCAGGGATGGCGAGTTTAATACGAAGTTGTTCCGATCCTTCTCGTCCATGAATAGCAGCAAAGGCATGCTCAAACATGAGCAAGTGAAAGAGGTGCTAGGCTGGCCGGAATGGAAAGACAAGGATGGCGAGTTCAGTATGGAGCTGTTCCGCT
>NZ_JAHHPN010000642.1:0-11136 GCF_024606325.1 Endozoicomonas sp. ONNA1 | reverse complement strand
ACTGAGTGTGCCTGCTGGCAGTGTCGCTTTGAGCACGTCCATGGCATCCATACCGTCTTTTAACTGACAGGTGACATTCGACACTATATGCATAACATGAGAGTATCGCTCGATGATCATCTTGTCGGTCAGGTTGACACTGCCTGTTTTTGCTACACGGCCAACGTCGTTTCTGCCCAGGTCGATAAGCATCAGATGCTCTGCCAGTTCTTTGGGGTCATTGAGCAGTTCTTTTTCCAGCGCTTTATCGCGCTCTTCTGTAGCGCCACGTTTGCGAGTACCGGCAATAGGTCTGACGGTGACTTCACCGTCTTCAAGTCGGGCAAGAATTTCAGGTGATGAACCGACAACATGAAAATCACCCAGATCCATGTAATACATATAGGGGGATGGGTTGGTGCTGCGCAGAGCCCGATAGAGGTTGAGCGGCGAGCTGTCAAAAGGAATGGTCATCCGCTGGGATGGAACCACCAGCATGCCGTCTCCATCCTGGATGTATTCGTTGATGCTTTTTAGTGCCGCTTCAAAGGCTTCCTGACCGAAACCGGATTCGAAATCATTTTCCCGTGCAGGGTTAAGGGAGGCTTGAAACGGTGGCTGCACGTTGGTTGTTTGCAGTCTGCGTACGAGGTCATCCAGACGAAACTCTGCTTTTTCCAGTGCAGAAGGTTCTTCCGGGTCAGCATGAGTGACCAGAATCAGCTTGCCGCTGAGGTTATCAAATACCACCAATTCGTCAGAAACCATTAACATGATGTCTGGGTTGTTTAGCTCATCTTTTGGTGCGGTTTGTTTCAGTCGTTCTTCAATATAGCGGACCGTGTCGTAAGCAAAGTAGCCAACCAGTCCACCGGTAAATCGGGGTAGATCAGGCAGCTCGGCGACTTTGTAACGTTGTTGAAACTGTTTGATAAACGTCAGTGGATCTTCAGGGTTATATTCCTCAATAATCTGGCCATCGGTTTCCAGTGTTACCTTGCAGTCAGGGCTGTAACCTGACACCCGGAGTACGGTTCTGCATGGTAGTCCAATCATGGAGTAGCGTCCCCACTTTTCTCCGCCTTCCACGGACTCAAGCAGGTAAGAGTAGCGACCATTGGCCAGCTTCAGGTAAGTGGTCAACGGTGTGTCCAGGTCCGCCAGGATTTCCCGGATTACAGGAATACGGTTATATCCTTCGCGGGCCAGACGAGAAAACGCTTCAGGGGTCATACTGGCCTCTTTATTATCTGGCTGTTATAGGTAGTGCAAAAAAACGCAGGGTTTTGGCTGAGTTGGGGTTTTTTTATCAGGCGCAGGGCCAGCCAAACCATCGCCAGAAGGAGAACTTTGAGGCAGGGGCAGAGGACCTTACCGACAGGGCAGTGGCTCTGGTGTTGATGTATGTCTCTGAATGACGTGCTATCACTGCTGGCTCCGCAATTGTTCTGGGCGCAGTCGTATGAATGAGAGTCGAAGGTTATATGACTGCAAGGGTTAATGCAAACGCTGAGACTCTGAAATTCTGTCGCCTATTGCTTGTTTCCTGAGCCACAACAGTTTGGTTGTCTGTCGGTGCTCAGGGTGAGCTCTCAGAGTAGGTCCGTCAAACTATCGACAACACGGTCAGGGTGTGCTGACTCAATAGGTTCACCATGGTTATAGCCATAAGTCAGACCCACTACTTTTACATTGGCAGCTCTGGCTGCCTTAACATCATTGCTGGAGTCTCCAATCATGAGACTGTTCTGTGTATTGCAGCCAAAGTGTTTCATGGTGTGCTGAAGGGGCATGGGGTGGGGCTTTTTCTCTTCCAGGCTATCACCACCGACGCTGAGTTCAAAGAAGTGGTCAATGCCCATATGCTGCAACAGTGAATCGGTGAATATTTCAGATTTATTGGTCACCACAGCCTGCTTGATGCCCGCCTTGTGCACCTGACTGAGGAAGGTGAATACGCCAGGGTAAAGAGCGCTGTGTTGACCTACTTCGACAGTGTAGTGGTGTTTGAACCTTTCCAGGGCTTTGGCAAAGACGCTCTCTTCCACGACACCGGGTTGATCTCCCATTATGTCATCGGCCAGAGCCCTTTTGACCAGGGATGAAATACCGTCACCTACCCAGAGTCTGGCCTTTTCATCACCGGCTTCAGGCAGGTTCAGATCTCTCAGCATTTTGTCCAGGGCTATAGTCAGGTCCGGAGCACTGTCAACCAATGTGCCATCCAGGTCGTACATGATTAACTGAACGGGGCTATCCAGCAATTCAAACAACTTCATTATTTTCAGATATCCAGAGGGGGAATTAAAAGACAGTGAGATTATAGGAAGATTCCGGTCGAGATTGACAGACTAACATCAATTCGACCAGCAATAGCATCATGCTAGCTTCTGCAATGCATGAGACTTTGGAGTAGGGTCGCAACTGACTCTACTCCGGAATAGTTGACTCAGAGGGGCTCTGCTTTGGAAAGCTCTGCACGCATTTGACCGATAATGTCCTTGTAATTATCAGTATTGAAAATGGCTGAACCCGCAACGAAAGCATCTGCACCGGCTTCAGCGATCTGGCGGATGTTTTGTACACCAACGCCGCCGTCTACTTCCAGACGAATATCTAGCCCACTGTCGTCAATAATTCTGCGAACATGGCGCAGTTTGCGCAACGTGGAAGGAATGAATTTTTGGCCACCAAAGCCCGGGTTTACGGACATCAGCAGAATCATATCCAGTTTGTCGATCACGTATTCAATGACATCGGGAGAGGTCGCTGGGTTCAATACCAGGCCGGCCTTGCAACCGCCTTCACGAATCATCTGCAGGCTGCGATCAATGTGATCTGAAGCTTCAGGGTGGAAGGTGATCATGCTGGCACCGGCTTCAATAAAATCACCGATAATGCGGTCTACCGGGCTAACCATCAGGTGGACATCAATGGGTGCGGTGACACCATGTTTTCTCAGGGCTTTGCAAACCATGGGCCCAATGGTCAGGTTGGGAACGTAATGGTTATCCATGACATCAAAGTGTACCCAGTCAGCTCCGGCAGCAATGACGTTGTCCACTTCTTCTCCCAGACGGGCAAAGTCGGCTGAAAGAATGCTCGGGGCGATAATAAAGTCACGCATGTTTTGGTTTCCGGTGAGTTCCGATCAGAAATGAGGGGGATTTTAGACTTTTGCCTGACTGATGTCAGTTCTTTAAAGATTTATGCAACCAACTCATTAAGAGCCTCTACTTATTTCTCATTGGAATCGAGAATCAAGGACAAGTACTTCAAAAAAGTATTTACCTTCAAGTCACAGGACTGACTAACTTAAATCCTGTTTCCAAAATGAGTGTTTGGCTTTGAGGTATTTTGGTCTCCTGCTTATTGATAGAGGCTGGCTGAGAAGCGGGTTCCTACCGATTTGCAGAGTGTTTGTCTGTATACCCGGTTTTTTTAAAGGTGCTCATGCGTTTCACTAAGGTTATAAAAAACTTTTTCCTTTCCCCGATGGTGTTGTCATGCCTGATTGTGGGGCAAGTGGCCAATGGTCAAATAGACGATAGTCTTACTGACAGCCAAAAGTCGTCACCTGTCGCTGCTGCGCTTGACTCTGGAACTGGTTGTCCTCGCGGCCAGATCTGTACCGGCAATGTTGTGCTGGTTGGCATGCAGACTGATATGAGTTCGTGGAATAGATACGTGATCAAAACCAGTGTTGTGGTTGCAAATGACGCATCTGATCTGAGCAAAGGTTACCGCCGCGTGCATACGGGAGGGGCAGACTTTCAGGGCTTTTACTATCGGGTAAAGCCCGGTAAAACTTATTATTTCAAGGCTACCTACCTCACAATGGATAAAAGTGAAGGTCGCAGGGTGCGATTCACCGAGTCTTTTTATTACAAATCCAGAGGTGATGCACTCAATCCGGGTGGCTCCGGTGATGAAGGGCCGATATTACCCGCAGAGGCCAAAGCGATGGGGCTTCCATCCATACCAAAATGCCGGAGTGTCCTATCTCCGGCACAATTCTGTACCAATCTGGTGGTGCACATCTTCTGGGATAACGATCTTGGTCACGGCAAACGTGTACTTGATATTGACCTTTACGTTGATAATCAACACGTCAAACACGGCCATGGGTCTCATTACAGAGGTGGAGGGCAATTCAAGGACTTCTTCTATGTACTTCCGCATTCGAAGTACGTCGGAATACCGGTGAGTTTTATGGTTAGGTGGCGTATTTTGGAGCAGGAAGAATCATGCGCTTCTTACTTTGAAAATTCTCAAACATTGGAGAATAGATATACACCGGGATGGGCCTTTGCGTGTAAATCGTACGATTCCTGGGAGAAGTGCCAGTATCGCTGGGAAGATTTACAGTAACTGGCCTTACTAACAAGGTGTCTTGAGGTCTCAGGCTGCTTTACATTAGTCGGGTGTCAGTAAGGCTGACACCCTGAGCAAGAATTATTAAGAATCAGGGGGCAGGGTTAGGTTGCAGGGTGTGGATAGTTTCAATTTCTTCCAGTAAGGAGGCTGATAGCTGTAATTCACTGGATGCGAGATTGCTCTCTAGTTGTTCCAGGTTAGTTGCTCCAATAATGTTACTGGTCAGGAAGGGGCGGGAGGTGACAAATGCCAGTGCCATCTGCGCAGGATTCAGGCCCGAATTTTTTGCCAGCTGGACATAGGCTTCTATAGCCCTGCGAGACTCAGGTGAGTCATAACGCTGGTATTGCGGGTACAGCGTCAGCCGAGCGTTTTCGGGTCGGGCACCGTCTATATACTTACCCGAGAGAGCGCCAAATGCCAGTGGTGAATATGCCAGTAGACCGACCTGCTCGCGGTGGGCTATTTCAGCAAGACCTACCTCAAAAGAGCGGTTTAGAAGGTTGTAAGGGTTTTGAATGCTGACAGCCCTTGGTCGTTGCTTTTCAGTGCTGATACGGAGGTGCTCCATAACGCCCCAGGGGGTTTCATTGGAAAGGCCATAATGTCTTATCTTGCCTGCCTTAACCAGTTCATCCAGGGCTGAAAGTGTTTCTTCAATGGGTGTGCCATCAAATCCATCCTGATGGGCGTAGCCGAGCTTTCCAAAGAAGTTGGTGTTGCGGTCAGGCCAATGCAGCTGATAAAGGTCAATGGCTTCGACGCCCAGTCGTTTCAGACTGCCATCAATAGCCTTGTGGATATGCTCCGGTGTCAACATTCGGCCACCGTCTATGTAAGACAGGCCGGGGCCGCAGACCTTGGTGGCAATAACCAGATCGTTGTGTTTACCACGCTGCTTCAGCCAGTTCCCGATGATAGACTCTGTGTGGGAATAAGTTTCTTCCCTGGCCGGTACCGGATACATTTCAGCAGTGTCAATAAAATTGACACCATATTCCACAGCTCGATCCAGTTGAGCAAAGGCTTCCTGTTGCGTATTTTGCTCGCCCCAGGTCATGGTGCCGAGACAAAGCGTGCTGACACTGATATCGGTACGCCCCAGTTTTCTATATTCCATTGAAATCAAGCTCCAGAGGTTTCAGCTCAATGGCAGGATAACTCCTGATTTAGAGTGTTCACAAGGGCATTTGCAGATTATTTATAGCAATGACTAAGCAGGAATCATCAAATGTTTCAGAAAGGGGTTTCATTCCTGTAAACAGGCGATATAATACCGCTCCCGTTTCCCAATTGAGCGCCCATGTTTGAACAGGTCGTTGCCGGAGCTATTAGCCTTGCTTCGATCCCTGATCAGTTCCCTGAGAAGGGCGGCCAAGTAAGAACAGGTATTGCGTGAGCGATACTACTGAGGCGAATTTAATGAAAACTTTTAGTGCAAAACCAGAAACCGTAAAACGTGACTGGTTCGTGGTCGACGCTGAAGGCAAGACCTTGGGTCGTCTGGCTACCGAAATTGCAACCCGTCTGCGCGGCAAGCATAAGCCAGAATACACTCCTCACGTTGACACAGGCGATTACATCGTTGTTGTTAATGCAGAGAAGGTCCATGTTACTGGTCGTAAAGCGTCTGACAAGATGTATTACCGTCACACTGGCTTCCCTGGTGGTCTGCGCTCTGCCAGCTTCGAAAAGCTGATTGCGCACAAGCCGGAAATGGTCATCGAGAAAGCTGTTAAAGGCATGCTGCCAAAAGGCCCTCTGGGTCGCGATATGTATCGTAAACTGAAAGTTTACGCCGGTACTGAGCATCCGCATGCTGCTCAACAGCCACAGAAACTGGACATTTAATCGGGGGTAGACATGTCAGTGACTCAATACTACGGTACCGGACGTCGTAAGTCTTCTACCGCTCGCGTTTTTCTGAAATCTGGTTCTGGCATCATTTCTGTCAATGGCCGTAGTCTGGACGAATACTTCGGTCGTGAGACTGCTCGTATGGTTGTTCGTCAGCCTCTGGAACTGACCGAACTGCTGGAAAAATTTGACATCAAAATCACCGTTAACGGTGGTGGTGGTTCCGGTCAGGCCGGCGCTATCCGTCACGGTATCACCCGTGCGTTGATCCAGTACGATGAGAGCCTGCGTTCTCCTCTGCGTAAAGCTGGCTACGTGACTCGTGATGCTCGTGAAGTTGAACGTAAAAAAGTGGGTCTGCGCAAAGCGCGTAAGCGTCCACAATTCTCCAAGCGTTGATGTCGCTGGCGTCTGTTATCAGGCGCTGCACAAAGTGCCCGCTTTATGCGGGCATTTTTTTGGGTGGAAAAAATATCGAGATCTATGCGGCTGGTGATGTTTTCTCATCCTGACAGGAAGTAGGTTGTATAAAAAGTAAACTTAATCAGTGTTTGCTTTGTGGCAAGACAGTATGGGTATGAAATGCCGGTATGTGCTGATGAACAATGATGCGAGCTGGAGCGCTTGTGGTGGTTGGTTTTGTTTCTGAGGTACAGGAAAACTTCATGTAAGGCTTTTGTATAGAAACTAAAACCAGTATCATTACGCCTTGCTGCTTAGGTGGGACAAATAATCAGACAAAGCTTTGATAGGGGGGCGAGGGAAAGGTCATTTGAAGGTTTTTCTCTTATAAGAGACGCGACTCTTGTACTCCCTGCTAATATCCCACCCGTGAATTAAAAGAAGTTTTTGGGCATTTGCCTGGATGGGGAGAGTAGGTTAAATGAGTGACAACGGCGTAAATAACAGCCGGCGCCGCTTTCTCGTGGCTGCGACTTCGGTGGTGGGGGCCGCCGGGGCCGTTGGGGTCGCTACACCTTTTATCAAGTCATGGAATCCCAGTGCCAAAGCAAAGGCTGCTGGTGCTCCTGTGAAGGTGAACCTCAGCAAGTTGGAGCCGGGACAGCAGATTGTAGTTGAGTGGCGAGGTAAACCTGTGTTTGTGGTAAGACGAACTCAGGCCATGCTGGATAATATCCGGTCTCTGGATGACAAGTTGAGAGACCCCGGGTCCGAGAAATCAGAACAGCCCGCGTACGCAGCAAATGAGTACCGATCCGTGAAGGATGAATACCTGATTCTGGTTGGTCTTTGCACCCATCTCGGGTGTTCACCCAAATACATGCCTGAAGTCAAGCCGATGGAATTTGACCCTGAATGGAAAGGTGGTTACCACTGTCCATGTCATGGTTCCAAGTTTGATCTGGCCGGTCGTGTATTCAAGGGAGTGCCTGCGCCCACCAATCTGGAAGTGCCTCCTTATACCTTTGAGAGCGACACAGTGATCATTGTCGGCCAAGATGAGGAGAATGCGTAATGGGTAACTTCATGGATTGGCTCAATGCCAGGCTACCTGTCACCCAGGTCTGGGAAGATCATCTCAGTAAGTACTACGCACCAAAGAACTTTAACTTCTGGTATTTCTTCGGCTCTCTGGCGTTGCTGGTTCTGGTTAACCAGTTACTGACCGGTATCTGGCTGACCATGAGTTATGTGCCCAGTGCAGAGCAGGCCTTTGCTTCTGTTGAATATATCATGCGTGATGTGGAATATGGTTGGCTGATTCGCTACATGCACTCTACTGGCGCCTCGTTCTTCTTTATTGTTGTCTACCTTCACATGTTCCGAGGTCTGATCTATGGCTCTTACCGTGCTCCAAGGGAGCTGGTATGGATCTTTGGTATGGCAATTTACCTGGCGCTGATGGCTGAAGCCTTCATGGGTTATCTGCTGCCATGGGGGCAGATGTCTTACTGGGGTGCACAGGTTATCATCTCCCTGTTCGGTGCTATCCCTGTCATTGGTCCAGACCTTCAGCAGTGGATACGTGGGGACTTCCTGATCTCCGGCATCACTCTGAACCGTTTCTTTGCCCTGCACGTTGTGGCTCTGCCTATCGTTATTCTGGGGCTGGTGGTTTTGCACATCATTGCCCTGCACGAAGTGGGTTCCAATAACCCGGACGGCGTTGAAATCAAGAAGCTGAAAGACAAGAACGGCGTGCCTCTGGACGGTATTCCTTTCCACCCTTACTACACCGTGAAAGACCTGGTAGGGGTGGCAGTCTTCCTGTTTGTTTTCTGCAGTGTCATGTTCTTCTTCCCGGAAATGGGTGGTTACTTCCTGGAGTACGCCAACTTTGAACAGGCCGACGCGCTGAAGACTCCGGCGCATATTGCTCCGGTATGGTACTTCGGAGCGTTCTACTCGATCCTGCGTGCAATCACTTTTGATATAGGCCCGATCGACTCCAAGCTCGGTGGTGTCATCATGATGGGGGCAGCGATTGCTATCCTGTTTGTCCTGCCATGGCTGGATCGAAGCCCGGTTAGATCTTGGCGCTACAAGGGTGTTATCAGTAAAGTTGGCATCTTCCTGTTTGCTATTGTCTTTGCGGTGCTGACCTGGTTGGGAACTCAGCCTGCGACGGTGACTTACACGTTGATTGCACAGCTTTGTACCCTGTTTTACTTTGCATTCTTCCTGTTAATGCCGTTTTACACACGATGGGAAAAAACCAAACCCGTACCGGAGAGAGTGACCGGATAATGAAAAAAACAATAATTACCTTGTTATTTTCGCTGGTCCCTGTGCTTGGATTTGCGGCTGGTGGTTCAGATTACCCTCTGGACCCCATTGAGACTGATCATTCTGACAAGGCATCGCTGCAGCGTGGAGCCATGTATTACCAGAACTTCTGTGCAGGTTGCCATGCGACCCAGTTCCAGCGTTACGAGCGAGTAGCTGATGATATTGGCATTCCACACGACCTGATGATGGAAAATCTGGTACCAAAGTCTGCCAAGATCGGTGATTTAATGACGAACGGTATGCGAAAGGATGAAGCCAAGGTATGGTTTGGTGCTGCGCCACCGGATCTGACCATGGTCACCCGTGTGCGTGGTGAAGACTGGGTCTACACCTACCTGCGTACTTTCTACGAAGATCCAAAGCGTCCATGGGGTGTCAATAATAAGGTCTTCCCGGACGTGGGTATGCCTCATGTTCTGATGGAGCTTCAGGGTGTTCAGATTGATAGCTGCCAGGGCTCAAGCCCAATTGAGCGAGACCCTCTGACCGGTGAAAAGATTTGCGGACTGACCGTGGATTCTGAGCGAAAAGGCTCCATGACTCCGGCGCAATACGACCAGGCGATGTATGACTTAACCAACTTTTTGTCATACTCCGCTGAGCCAGTGAAGCAAAAGCGCCAGCAGCTGGGTATCTACGTCCTGCTGTTCCTCGTTCTGCTCTTCATCGTAGCTCTGCTGCTCAAGCGTGAATACTGGAAAGATATTCACTGATTGACAGTCTGTAAGAATAAAAAAGCCCATGTCAGGGTGTCTGGCATGAGCTTTTTGTTATCTGCTGTTTTCCCTTGCTGATGGTTGCGGGGACTAGTCTGCTTGGAGAAAAGGCTTGACCCGGTCAATGATTTCCAGTGCCAGAGAGTCCTGACAAGATGTTCGACAATCAATGGTCACATCAGCATATTTTTTGTACAGTATCACCCGCTCTTCAAACAGATCTTCAATGGTCTGATCTTCAGCGCGAGCGATGCCTCGTGTGTCAAAGTTATGAATGCGCTCACGAATCTGCTCCAGATCCAGATCCAGAAAGACGATGATCGATTCTTCGGCAAGATGTTTCATGGCGGCGTCGCTGTAGACGGCTGAGCCTCCTGTAGCAATGATATGCCGCCTGAGATTAACCTTGAGCAGTTCTGCTTCTTCAATGTTTCTAAGAGACATATAGCCTGATTGATCAACAATATCCTGCAGGGTTTTCTGTTGGCTGATCTGTATCAATACATCGGTATCAAGAAAGCCAAAGGCCAGATCTTTGGCCAGAATGATACCGATGGTGCTTTTTCCTGCACCAGGCATACCGATCAGTGTGATATTGGTTTTCATTGTCAGCGTCACCCATGACTGCTTTCCAGAGTTGAGTGGTCTATTCTCAGGCACGTGAAGGCTTGACTGCAAGTCCTCTCTTATTTGAAGCCGAAGACCATGGAAAAAGTAAATGTGTAACAGCTCCTGCGGCTGGCTCCCTAATCACTCGGCTGCTAATATGTCACCCTTAAAATTTCTTCGATCTTCGATTCATTTATTTTTGAGCAATCCATGAGTAAATCATTAAGAGACCAGTTGATGGGAGCTGGTCTGGCTACCAAGCATCAGGCACTGAAAGCCAAAGCCAGCAATAAGAAAAAGAAGAAGCAGGCTGCCAAGAGTGGTGAACTGACCGATCAGGAAAAGCGTCGCATTGAGTTGGAAAAGCAGAAGGCGGATCAGGTAGAGCGTGATCGTGAGCTCAACCGCAAGCTGGAAGAAGGGCGTCAACAAAAGGCGCTGGCGGCACAGGTTCGCCAGCTGATTGAGATGAACAGCATCCCCCGGGATGTAGGTGATGTGGGTTACAACTTTGTTGTGAATGGCAAAGTTAAGAAGATCTATGTCTCTGAAGATATGCAAAACAGACTGAGCAGGGGGCTCTTTGCGATTGGTATTCTGAGTCAGGGAGATGAGGAAGAATACCGGGTGATTCCCGCGACAGTGGCCAGAAAGATAGAAGAGCGTGAGCCTGCTGCGGTGGTTGTTCAATCTGAAAGTCAGAGTGAGCTGACCGAGGAAGAGCAGCAGTGGTATGCGGATTATGAAATCCCGGACGATTTAATGTGGTAAGGCATCAGGGGGCTTCCAAGCCCCCTAGCAGCCTGTCGGACTTAAGCGTCCGTAGCGAGGATTGCAAGAAATTGAG
>NZ_JAHHPN010000641.1:0-1032 GCF_024606325.1 Endozoicomonas sp. ONNA1 | reverse complement strand
TAAATGATGACTGCACACATCTCTATCAACACTACTGACTAACTCTGAACAACTTGAAAACTCTGTAAATGCGGAACTGCCCGTTAAGCTACCGGCAATGAAAGCATAACAAGGGAAGGCGCAAATTGCTGACAATAAAGCAACCGCTAAGCCAAGCCTGTGACTATTCATAACTATAACTTGAGACCTCGTCAAGGAAGAGCGGGTAGCAACATGTAGAGACTGCCCATGCGCAAGATTCGTGAAGTACTCAGACTCAAATTCGGGCACCGCCTCAGCGGGGTGGCCGGATGTACTGGAATCACTGGCCGGATGCTGCCGGATTGTGTGACCGAGTACTCTCGAATAGCCATGAGTTTATGACAAACTGCGGCAGATCGCGCTCCTTCAATGGAATATCGACTGTATCTCTCCTCAATCTGCAGACACATTTTGGTAACAACTGAAGTGCGGGAAGACCCAATCCCAATGTTGCAGCTAATGCCTGACTGGTATACCTTATCCAAGTCTGCTTGATACGTTTTGAACAATGGAACCAGGTTTGAGTTATAGCCAGCCCTCCAAGAAACAGGCCAGCACCTATGGATGCTTTCACCCATGTGGGTGTTTTTTCTGGTACTTCAAATCCTCTTAATTCAGCTGTGCCAGCAATGCTAATAACCGGACCGCTCGTATTATCTGCATCAGTAATAAGTTTGGATGAAGTGTAGGCCACCTGGGTTGTATAAAGAGAGGCTGAAGAAGAAGCGGACAAAAATGATGATGCAGATGAAATGGCTGTTGGCACAGCGTAATTACATGCAACATCAAAATCTGCCGAAGACCATGCGCTCACTGAAGCAAAACCTGTTCGATAAGTCTTCTCCAATGAAGATTCACAGCCATGTTCACCGGTATCACCTAATATCCACCCCCATGCCTGCTCTCTGTCTATTAATCCAAATGCTCCCTGAACCATATTAACGTCAGTACAATAACTGCCCCAGACGTCACCCATGTAGTAATCAGGATCCGATGGATAAGCTGAGCCAA
>NZ_JAHHPN010000640.1:0-1128 GCF_024606325.1 Endozoicomonas sp. ONNA1 | reverse complement strand
GGCCACACAACAATAGCCAGGCTGAAGGTACAATGTTTAAGCCGACCGTGCCGGCAAGTATTCTCAGCATAAATCCCGACGAAATGAGGAATACATCCAAAATCACCACATGCTTGAAGTGCCAAGAATAAAACACATTAACGACAAAATACGTAACCGCGAACAGGGTTACCCACCAGCCTACTATGGCGGAAAGAGTTAGTGAGCCAATCACCAAAATGACCAACAGAACACGTGCGCTGGTTAATGAAACTTTTCCACTCGGCAGAGGCCTGTTCTGCTTCATTGGGTGCGCAGAATCCGCTTCAACATCAACGATGTCGTTTAATATGTAAACTGCACTAGCCATCGAGCAAAAGGCTAGAAAAGCGAAAAGAGCCTCAGTAAGCGTGGCAAGATCCCAATGATGGGCAAAAAGAGGTCCAAGAAAAACGAAACCGTTTTTCACGTATTGATGCGGCCTCATTAACTTAAAAATTGATTCCATCACTCAAAACCTGCTTTGATTCATAAAAAATTTATCAACTTGATTTAAGCGCCTCAAAACCAGAAACTCCGATCACACATAAGAAAGTCGTTTTTTGAAGCTAAAAATCTTTCTCAATGTAAAAGCTCTTTCATTTTAAGCCGTAAGCACCTGAGATTATATTAATCATTCAGCCAGACTAACCCATGAGAAAATTTTGCAAAAAACTTAATTAACAGGCTTCCGGTTACATAAAGAAATCCTAAATCCCGCCGGGCTCACATAGGTGTCCTGCTAAACGCCAGCTCTTGGAAACGGATAGAACCTTCAAAATCCTTACCATATACCTTTATTTCCTTCGGGAAATGTGGAGTAACATTATCAAAACAGAGCGAGTCGTCCAGAACCTTTTGATCCATAGGCAACTTAGTCTCATTCATAACATAGAACTTATCTGTGATAGCGTCAGCGATGTACCATTTGAAAAGATCATAATCGCCTTTAACGATAACATTTAGATTAAGACAATACCTTCCAGGAAGCAGGTACACATAGGGTCCATATATCAAATCGGTTGTAACCTTCCGAGTAGAAAAAAACACTTTATCGGAGTTCTCGTTAACCGTCCCGATATTACTGCTTAGCGTCGATGGGCTCACAAC
>NZ_JAHHPN010000639.1:0-3577 GCF_024606325.1 Endozoicomonas sp. ONNA1 | reverse complement strand
GACGTCGTCCAAAATGCGCCTTTTGTTCTGAGCTGATATGGATATTATCAAACAGTTGACTGAGGCTGGTCTGTTCATTGACCTGAATCACCAGAGGTGCCTGTTGCCGGTTTATCCAATGACTGGCCTGGACAGGTTGTTTATAAATGACGGCATTAAAGGCCGGATGATCTCTCACTGAGTGCTCATCGTTTTCTGCCAATTCCAGGGCTTTCGGTTGCCGTTTGATCTGAGCCACCTGCAGTCCGGGCTTCAGACCTGTCGTTTCGCTTATCGTCTGCAGTGAACCCAGTAAACGAAACCAGAGTGTTTCTGTGAGGGGAGACGTGACGGTGATTACACCACCCGCTCGAACTTGTTCCAACAGACGAGTATTGGGGACTGCGTAGCCTTCCGGGGTAATGGCAATCGAGCTCAGCCATTCCCTGATATTACTTTTGTTAATGATGATCGGGTCTCTCGGCGCCTTCAGGGAAAGTCCTTTATCCAGTTTTTTCTCAAGTCCTTCTTCATTCGAGTGGGATAGAGAGCGGGGCAGAGAGCGAAAGAGGGTTTGGAACAGTGAATGAAGCTCGTCCTTCCCTACCGGCATTTGATAAAACTGAATATCGTCGGGTAACTGACAGATCTTGCCATTGCTCTCATAGCTCTTTTGAGCCAACATTTGTCGAACTGTCTGTTCAAAGGCCAGATCCTGCCAGTCGGCCCCTTTCAGAATCACCCGTTGTCCAGCCCTTAACGACTCAAGCCTGCCGGGGATATGCTGGATTCGCCCCTGTTGATCGACTCCGGGGCCACCCAGCAGCAATTGTCGCCAGTGACTGTGCAAGTGACAGTCAATAAGAACGGTATTGTCGTTATCCATAGCACTTTCAGCGCTGGGACATTCAGCTAATACCGGAGGAACGTCGTTGATCTCCATCGCTTGGTCATTGCCGGACTGTGCATCAAACTGCCAGGTATTTCCCGGGCGATTAATTCGCCGCCAGAAATCAGCGCCCGGAGTAGCGTTTCCCAGCGCGTGATCACTCTGGCCAACCGATGCCAACTGCGCAAGATCTGCCAGAACCAGCAGGGCAACATGCTTTCCCAGGGGGCGTTTCTTCTGACTGACTTTGTCGTACAGACAGGGGTTATCCGGGTCCAGTAAATCGTTAAACTTTGGCAGCTCCTCACTGCTGAGCTTGCGGATATCCATCACCAGAGTGAGTGGCTTTGGACTTTCAAACAGCTTGCCTGAACGCAGAACGTGGCGACCGTCGTCCGAAATGCTCAACCGGCTCACCAGATTAGCCTGTGAGAGGTCATCGGGATGGGAAATAAGAGCGACATCCCGATGTTCATCGCCGGTCTCGGCCACTAAAAGCTGCCGAACCTCATCATCATTGGCGACAAAACGGAAATCGAAGGAATGAGAGGCGCTTCGGAGCGGGGAATCTGTTGAGGATACAGTTCTCACTTTGTCAGGCAACGTCACCGGAGGTGACGATCTATTGAGTTCGGGAGTTACCTCAGAGCAGGTGGCAACAATCTCTGACGATAACGCCAGCCTTGCTCTCTTGGCTGGCACGGCAATGTTAAGAACAGAGTTGTTTATTTGCTCACCAATCTGACCATCCATAGTCGATCTCCCATCCTGTCATCCGAAGAACTGTATTGAAATTCCTTTGTTGTTCGACCTTCAGGCAGGATGAAAGTTCCGTCTGGATTGTTAGCCGTAACTATTGAAGGAAGTCACAGATTCTGAATCACTCATCATGAGCAGACTTCAATGACACATCCAACGAGTCACAAATCGAATTCAAATTCATGGTGCTGAAAAACTCGCCGGTAATTATTTTCAGCTCATCGCCTCTGAGCACCACAGCGTTACTGGCGTTGAGTACATGCTTTAAGTAGGTATCCTTAATGGATAGACTAAACGAGGTGCTATGAATATTAGACATCATGGCATACAACTCTTCTGGTGAAGATGGATCATGAGCGCCATAGCTGTCACACCCGTTAGACGTGAAGAAAGCACGGACCCAACAATAGGTTAAGCTACCGCCTTTCGAGTGTGTCACTCCATACAGGTAGTGACTGAGGGCTTGCTCAATCGCTTGTCTGCATTTGTGTTTTAAATCATCCAGAAGTTCTTTTTCCTCCGATGACAACCAAAGGGGTTCGAGAATGAGGTCATAACGTAGTTCGATATCGGTCTTTTTTTTCTGATATTCTTCATTTTGAGCTTTACATCGCTGATCTTTTGACAGTCGCACCCGTTCTATATAGTCCATATCATCCACATCGCTAGCGCTGAGACTTTCCAATGCCTTCATTTCATGCTGGTATCGTGCTTCCGCCACCTGAAGTTGATTGAGTTTTTCCAGTATCAGCTTCAGTTCCGGGCTCTTTTCAGCTTTTCGTTGAATCAGGGCTTCGACTTTTTCATCAAGCACTGGTCTGTCAAATTTATACTCCAGGATAATCACCGGGCGGTGGTTCGCTTTACCCGAGTTTAATTGTTGAAATGCAGGATGGTGCAGTAGCATTCGTTCTACATTCGGAATTCCCTCGGGTACGTCTGTCCAGGCGGCCCGTAACGATGAGTGGGTTATTTTTTCTTCAAGGGATCGCGAAAACCCATCATGACAATGAGTGATGAAAAAGGCATTACCTTCTTTTTCCCGGAAGCTTTTATAGTCCAACCGCCATACCTGACTATTTTTTTCCCTTGACAATAATTCCCGGTACCACTTTTTCAGGCTATGTGCGGCTATAACTTTCAGTTCATCGACACCTTCCAGAAGCACCAATAGTTCGTGATATAGATGGACCTTCTTAATATCGCTTTTATCGTTTGGCAGTGGGTCCAGCCAACCCGATAACAGGGCTTCACGGGCAAAGTGAATAACCGAAGGGTTGGCTAAGTCGCTGTTGCTCAGTATATCCACTATAGAATTCGACCATTCTTTGGAGCATGCTCCGGCCTGAACAACCATTTTTGAATGAAGTGACTTGAGTAGCTCAGCGATCTTACAGCCATCATTGTCGGGCAGTATTGCACTTACTGCCTCTGACATTGGGCTATATTGACTCAAATTGTCAAAAGCCATTTCACCAATCAACTTCCGTTCGTAGAAGCCCAATGATTTTGTCTCCTGCGACACCAATACTGAGACGCCCATGGAAAAACTGGTTAAATCTTTTTTCTCCCAAAGGTTCTTTACTATTTCTAAAGCACTTAGATTGGTTTTTGTTAATGCACTCTTTGTCACATGGGCTTTGTCCAGTTTCTCAAAGCTTATGCCGCAGGCTTCAGCCAGAGTTTGCTGTTGCGCTAAACCAACCCCTTTCATGAGATCATGAATCTTCTCTGATGCAGTGCTGAAACTACTGACTTTCTTGTTGGGCTGGAAGTCAGACAGGATTTTTGTCCTCTCGACAGGTGCCCCGCCCAAATCCACTGACTTCCAGGTTTGGCCTTCATCCACGGAATATTCAGCAAAGCCGTGGATGAGGCTACTTATTTTCCGACAAGGAATCCCGAAATAACGACAAAAAGCAATAAAAACAGGCACACGATGACGACAGC
>NZ_JAHHPN010000638.1:0-1768 GCF_024606325.1 Endozoicomonas sp. ONNA1 | reverse complement strand
TGAAGGACTGTATTGAAAGTGTTTAATAATATGACCTTAAGAAAGACCTAAAGTTTCATTTGGATGGTTAGCCGGAATCATTGAAGGAAATCACCGATCTCGAAAAGCTCATCATGACCCAATGGTTATCACGCATCCAATGCGTCATAAATCGAATTCAAATTCATACTGCTCAAAAACTCTTCGGCAATTTTTGTCAGCTCACGGGATTTGAGCACCAGAGCGTTACTGGCATTGTGTACCTCCCGTAAGTAAGCATCATTAATAGAATTCTGAAACGATAAAGAGCTATTAATATGAGACATCATGTCAAACAACTTTTCTGGTGAGGATGGCTCATGAGAGCCATAGAAATTTTTCATTTTGGACTTCCACATGGAAGCTTCAGCCCAACAATACGTTAAACTACTGCCCTTTGAGTGTGTTACTTCATACAGGTAATAACTGAAGGCCTGCTGAATCGCTTGCTGGTATTTGTCTCTTAAATCATCTAAACGCCTTTGATCCTCCGAGGACACCTCAGAGGACTTCAATTTGATTTTTTCCAATAACAGCTTCAGGTCAGGGCTGTTCTCAACTTTTCGTTGAAACAGAGCGTCGGCTTGTTCGTTAATCACTGTGCTGTCCCAGGCAGGTTGCCCCAGGATAATCACCGGTCGGTGGCTCGCCCTGCCTGAGTTTAACTTCCTGAACGCAGGCTGCTGCACCAGCATTCGCTCTATATTTGGAATGCCCTCAGGTTCGTCCGACCAGGAAGTCTGTAAAGATAAGCAGGCTATTGCACTTTTAAGAAATGGCGAAAACCCATCATGACCATGAGTGACAAACATGGTACTACTTTCTTCCTCTTGGTAGTGTGCACAAGATAACAACCATATATGGCCATCTTTTTCCTTGGACAAATATTCCTTGTACCACTTTTTCAGGCAGTGGGCTGCTTTAACTTTCAGTTCATCAACAGCTTCCAAGCTTACCAATAGCCGGTGATACTCATCGATCTTGACCCTATTCAAATCATCGGTCGACGGTGGATCCAGCCAATCCAATTTCAGGGCTTCGCTGGCAAAGTGAATAACCGAAGGTTTAGTTAAGTCACTGCCTTTCAGTATATCCACCATTGAATTCAACCAGAGGGCAGTGCTTGTTCCGGCCTGAAGAATCATTTTTGAATGAAGTAACTTAAGTTGTTCAATGATTTGATCTTCATCGTTGTTTGACACTATTTTTCTTACTGCCTCTGACATTGGTTCAGAGACATTCCCACCTATATCAGTCGTAATACTGAGCAATAATATCTCGTCCTTGGTCAATTCTTTTGTCTCAAGCAACACCAGTAATGAGACGCCCACGGAAAAACTGCTTAAATTGTTTTCCTCCCATAGGTTCTTGACTATTTTGGAAATATTTAGATTAATTTCCGGTAATGCACTGTTTGTCTCAAGGGCTTTGTTCAGTTTCTCCGGGCTCACGCCACACGCTTTAGCCAGAGTTTGTTGTTGTGTTAAATCAGCACCTTTCAGGAAATCCTTCAGGAGAGCCTTGATCTTCTTTGACTTAGCCATGGAGTCTTCGATCTTTATGTTGGGCTGGAAATCACTAGTCGTTTTTACTGTCACTACAGGTGCCCCACTTAAATCCACTGATTCCCAGGTTTGCCCTCCATCCCCGGAATACTCAGCAAAGCGGTGGACAAAGCTCTCGACCTGCCGACATGGAATCCCGAAATAACGACAAAAAGCAATAAAAACAGGCACACGATGACGACAGC
>NZ_JAHHPN010000057.1:0-5864 GCF_024606325.1 Endozoicomonas sp. ONNA1 | reverse complement strand
AATACTTCAAGGAAAATGTGCCTAAATGGTCATTCTCCCACGCAGAAAGTATTCCATACTCCTACACTCTGGGTGTCTTTTACGACTGGCAACAAAGCGTTGACAAGAAAGTTCCTGTTCATGACAAGAGAAATGCTCCTCAGTCAGGTCTTCTACCTGAAGTCGTGAAACCAACACAGGCAAATCTTGATAAAGGTTGGCGTGACAATGAGAATACCCGAGACGAACTCTGATCAGAAACCAATATAAAGGAATACATCCCGGTAGGAGACGATTTCGAGACAAAGCTTGATATGAGCTGGTTATTTTTGGCCTCATCCAGATGGGTTCAGTCAACCTGTCCCGTATTGCCCGAACTATGGGACACGGTACCGGGATCGACTTCGGGCGTAAACGTCTCAAGCGTTTCTTCGTCCGGAGTGGCATGGATATTCCTTCCCTGAAAAAAACAACGCAAACGAACAACTCTCAGCTAAATTGAACGATTGAAAGCACCCTTCCCTGCCCGGTTTGGCATTCACTTGTCACGGTGATAAAAGTACTCAGCCCTGAGGTACTAGAATGACATATGCTCGTCCCAATGCGTTAAGCCTTGCAGTGGCCTTTGCCATCAGCTCTTCCTTCATTGGTACACAAGCACTGGCCGATCGCAAGCTACACATAAAGTCTGTCGATATACTGGACAATGGACGTAAAGAGTATACCCAGAGAGGGATCACGGTTCGGCCAACGTTAGGTCATGACCAGCAGCCAATACTTAAATCCTTTACCACCACCTATCGTGATAAGCCTGATCGCAGGGAAAGCTATTACGTTCCTGCTATGAGTTTTACAGAAATTCTTGCTGAAGTTACAAGTGACGTTTCCAGTGTTGATCTGTTTGAAACAGACGAAAATGGCGTTGCTCAGAAATACACCAAAGTCCTGAAAGTGGGCGATGAAGGAGTTTTCAGGTTCACCCATAACCTTGGAGAAAAGGAACTGGTCATTGAAGTCAGAGGCAAAATTACCGTTCAGGATTCAATTGAGTTTGTTCGTCGACAATCAGGTGGCAGCCTGTCGTTAGACCCACTAACGAAAATCGCCAAACCTTTAAAGCTGGCTGAGTTGCTCGACACTGTCGATCTCATGGCAGGAGACATCGACCTCGGCCCTGGCGATCACTACGTTCCCCTTGCCACCATTGAAGTTGAAAAAGTTGCAGTGAAAGGGCGCACCTTTATGCGTCTTATCGCTTCGGGCGATCAGCCCCCTGAACTGCAGCGCCTGGGTCAATCACTCTTTGTCAATGATGAGGCTCTCTTGGCGGCAGCCACCTCCGCCTATATCCAGGTTCATATTTTAGAAGAGGATTTACAACAACAGGCTCTCAATGAACTGTTAGCACACAGCAAACCCGTCGGATATGTTGTACACGTCGAGGATGACACACAGGTTTATACTGCACCTGCGGGCTATCCAAAGTTGGAAGTAACAGAAGCGCTGGAGGAAGTTATTGTTTTTCGTGGACAGAAGCAGTATCCGAACAATATCGCTGTTGTAGAAAAACTCCATAAACTCTGGGAAAAAGATGAGAGTGATAAGCCCGCTCATTCAGTAAAAAAGTGGTTTAAAAGCTATGATATCCAAAACTACCGGTACGTTATTCGGAGCAGGCAGATGGCAGTGCTGGAGGAGCTGGCTGCACACCACGATACTGAATTTAACGAACATCAACTGAAGACGCTTGCATACTATGAATCTCTCCAGCAGGCATTGACCATTGCTAATCCGGATAATGCCTATAAATTTGAATTCACACCAGGTCATATCAGAGCCGCTTCGTCGGCCATCACGCCCTGCTGGTTGCAGTTGCAACTCGTAAAACACTTCAGCTTCAAACCCGCACTTGGAAACCTTCTGGTTAACCCGCATTTTATTCAGAATATTCAGAAAGTTATACCTGATATCAACGATCTCCACCGAGCGCGAATTGATGCTCCTGAGAACGACATAGAGTTTGCTTCCAGGATCACTGTCAACATGGTCAAACAGCTGATTGAGAATGAAAGCAAGCTGCAAGAACTGTGGACAGCAGAAACTCAACTCTTCCAGCTTAGAAACCAGTTAAAGCTCTCAACGGAGCAAGCCACTGCCAGTAAAACGGAAAAACTGAGAGCGCAACAACTCAGGCTGGAAAAGCATGTTCATGATGTCATAGCAGATGCCATCAGAGCTCGAAATACTCAACTGGCAGCAGAGCTTGGTATTGATAACCCGGATGATAGCCAGCCAACTGAAGAACAAGCCAGACTTATCAGAAAGACAAGTCATGAAATTGACCAGTCGCTTGCCTCAACATTTGCCGCAACAGGAAAGCCTGACGGAGACACTGCAGAAGCAACACTGACCGCCATAGAGCGCCAGCTCAGTATTTTTCAAGGCAATGATAAGGATTTGGGTGCCCGCTTTCAGTTCATTCAAAATTATTTGCGACAACACGCTGAACAGAACCACGAGGCATTTCGGAAAAAAATGGCTATCGTTGAAGGTCGGTTAGGCCTGGTTCCGAAAAACGAAGAGGACATGGAAGCCCGTCACTATGCCATTCATCAGGCCATTCAAAAGCATCTCAAGCAGCAGACAGTTCAGATCGAACACCCTCTTCAGCAACAGAGCATTGGAACAGAAGCTGAAGCTGAAATCAAAGCCCGCTATAAAACTCTTGCCTTAGATTTAAACATTAATAATTTTGACAGCAACACAGATATTGACTTTCAAGAATACCGACTGCTTCACAAAATTGAATCACTGAACACTGCAATAAAGAAAGCTCATATGCAGAATCTTCGACAAAAAAATTTGCTTAACGAACTTCAGTCAACGAATGTTCCACTGGACGACCATCAGAATGATCTGTTTCAAAGAATCCGAAAACTCAATGATAAATGCTGTTCGGAAAAACCTCACGTCAAATCCATGAACGATGGTGTGGAATGGATTTTGCGTTTCAGACCGGATAAAGACATCGCACCAGAAGAACAAAAGGCAGATATCGAAGCATTAAATCGCGCGTTCCGCATTCATCCAAATTTTCAACTAACAATGAAAGATATCAGAACACCTGACCACCTCAAAGCCATGCCCACAGTACTCAGGAAACTGAGAGGCGTGGAGAGAGCCCTGAATAAGAAGCACAGTGGTGAGGAGGGCGATGTGTATTCCCGTCGTCGCGCGATTTCTGAGGAAATTCAGACGTACATGACAAAAGCCAGACAGCAGTCAGAGGAAAAGGCTTTGGAAATACTGGCAGATGCTGAAAAAATACTCGAAATTGAAGTCAATAAATATGAACACAAAAAAGCAAGGCTTGACAAGGTTCGTGCAACTCTTGACGGCAATGTCGTCTCCGAAAAAAAACTGAATGATCTGGTGCATACCCTCTGGAGACAAAAAATCCCGGCTGAGTTCGAAGAAAGGGAAGCAAAACTTGAGAAGCTCCATTCGGTACTGACCTATGGTGTCGAAGAAGCCGATGAGCGCGCTTTGGGAAGACAGATTCAGATGCTTGATGATATAGAGGATGAGCTAGGCATCGACGCAAGTCAAAACGTTGCTGCTAAAGAAAGAGGCAAGGATTTGAAAATTAAACTGGCCGAAATTCTGAAAGTAGAATTTGAAAAAGTCAACTTCCTGCATCCACTGGAGGATGTTCTAACTCATAAAATTTGGGAATTAGAGAATGAAGTAGGCGAACCTTATGACAATGAGGGTATCAGAAGAAATAAAAACAATGAAATTGCTCGTCAACTCAACATTAAGGACTATAAAGATGATGCCTCGAAAGATGATCAAATCCATCTCATTAAAAAAACACTCGAGGAGCTGTACGACAAAGTCGACACAGCGGGTCTGCCTCTAGTCAATGAGCGTATCGCAGCCATTGATACTGAGCTTGACAGGCAGATGGCTCTCCTGAAGCCCAAACACCGATACACTGAATCTGAGGTAGCCGAAGTCAGGACAGCGATAAGGGATGCTGAAACTGAGCTAGAGGCTCCTTATCGCAAACTGGAGGCTGTCCGTCGCAAACAGGAGGAGATCTGTGAAAATCCCGCTAACGTCGCCCCTATCACGAATGACGACAAGGCAGCGCCTGATCAGGTAATCAAAAAATTTCAGACCGAATCAGGTCTGACACTGGTTTTTAAGCAAACGACCGGAGAGCGAGTAAACGACATCAGACACTTTTTGCAGAGTGAAGATTCAGAGAAACACGATGAAATCGTTCAAAAACCGGGAGCCGCCACATCAGAACTGAAAATCTCTGTTGAGGGTGCCCCTGATAATTTGGCAAAAGAGGATGACTTCACCGCCATTAAAACACATGCAGACACTCATGATCAGGGTGAAGTTGATCAAACAGTGGGTGAACTGCCTGAAACCAGAAAAAAGTACCTTCAAATCACGAAGTTTTTGCTTGAGCACGATCGCATAGAGATGGAGTTAACCGGTGAAAAGATGAGAGACAAGAGATATCAGGAAGATCTGAAGCGTCAAAATCAGAGGATTAAGGATTCCAAAGACAAGAATCCGGAATCTGCAAGCCTGCTTAAAAACATAAGAAACATGATGAGTTCAGGCCAGAAAAACGTAGGAGTCAGAATATCAAAAGCACAAAAAGCTCTGGAGGATCATCAAACAAATCTTAAAGCCATTGAAGATGACGTGGGTCTCAAGCCAGCGCCCACTCTCAGCAACGCTGAACGGGTTGAAGCCCTGAGAAAGAGACAGCTGAAACTGGGCGGGGATGATGTTACTGCCAGCGCACTTGTGCAACTGGCCCGGGAAGAGCAAAGTCTGAACAAAGAAGTAGAAATCAGGAAAGCGGAAATAAGCGTATTGAAGGAAGTTCTGAAATCTTCTGAGGAAGCCGCCATAGAAAAGGGTGGGTTCTTCCAGTACACGCCGGGACAGGCCAATATACTGGCCGATATCCACGCCTTTGCCAGGGCGCACTCTCTGAAGAAACAGGCTCTGGAAGCCGCAATGGGTCTCATAGAATCAGCAGAAAACAGCGGTAAAGTCAGACCCTATCTTCCGACTTTTGACTTTGACGATGAATTTGCACCGATTCACTTGCAAGCATTGGTCGGAGACGATCTGAAATTTGCCCAGATCAGACGGATTGTGGAAGTCTTCAAAAATCTGAAGACAACATTCATGTTCCAGCCTGTAGAAGATCAGTCTCTGAATACTTTGGAAAAAGTCCAGGATCTGGCAGACTGGGCAAGGACTCACATTAAAACCGGACCACAAGAGTACGACGATGAAATCTATGGCATGGGCGAAGCAGCTATTCACTTCGTTGAACACGAACCAAAGGATCTGAAAAGCTTCTCGGAATACTTCGCTGCCCGTTCTGCCAGTGGTTACAGGATCATTGCTTTACTGCGAGAAGGTCTGATCAGCAAGATTGAACTTGAGCACTATTTAAAGGCTGTCAGAGGTGTCGATGATTACCAGACAGTGGATGAATTTGAACACTTCCTTGGCTACAGACACGGCATCAAGGTGCCCCAGTTCAGGGCCGTTGTCCAGATGCTGTCCGACGAGGGTGTTGACGAGTTCGTACAGAGTGCTTTTTCTCCTGTGATCATGACCGCAACTGGCCCGGCAGGTATGCAGGAATCAGTTGCCGGCATGAAGGAGTACGCAGCTTCTGTCATCGCTAACTACGTTCTTGACGACATCGCCTTCGAAAACGGCCGCAAGACGGCTGCATTTCTGGCCAATGCTCAGGATACCCTGACACCATACGCCAATGCCATTGGCGTGTCTGAATCAGAGCTGATCAAGGCTATCCATGACACATTGATGCAGGC
>NZ_JAHHPN010000637.1:0-8058 GCF_024606325.1 Endozoicomonas sp. ONNA1 | reverse complement strand
TAAAGAACAACTCCGTAACTGGCTGCGACCGTTTACGAAGGATGAAGCGTTAGTCAAGTCAATCATAGAACAGCGGGATAGGGCTTATTTCCCGGCACTGTTCTATTTCGAAAAAGCTGTACTCATGTCTAAATGCAAAAAGTTTAATCTGGTTACAGAAGCCATCATTGGTCATGGTGGCCGTGTGAGATCAGCCAGCTTCAGCGCCGATAGCCGTCATGTGGTGACCGCCAGTCGTGATAAAACGGCAAAAATCTTTAGCCGGAAGGCCAATGGATCATGGGAAGAAAAAGTGACTATTACTCATAATGATGAGCTTATAAGAGCCACTTTCAGTCCTGATAGCCGCCATGTCGTGACCGTCGGTTGGGATAAGACTTCAAAAATCTATGGTCAGGAAGCCGATGGGTTATGGATACATAAATTCACTACTACCCATAATGGTAAGATCAGCCCACCCACCTTCAGCCCTGATGGCCACCATATGGTAACCGACAGTGATGACAACACGGCGAAAATCCTTAGCCAGAAGACTGATGGAACATGGGAGGAAAAACTCACTATTTCCTATGGCGCCTACGTCGATTCTGTCACATTCAGTGCAAGTAGCCGTTATGTAATAATCGCCAGTTTCGATAGGAAGGCGAAAATCATCGGTCAGGATGACAATGGATCATGGAAAGAAAAAGTCACTATTTTTCATGATGGTTGGATCGACTTAGCCAACTTTAGCACCAACGACAACTGTCTGGTGACCGTCTGTAAAGAAAACAAAGTGAAAATCCACGGCCAGATGGCCGATGAGGCATTTGAAGAAAAAGTCACTTTTTTCCATGATGACCGTGTCAACTCAGCGAACTTGAGCGCCGATGGCTCTCATTTGTTGACGGCCAGTAACGATAAAACAGCGAAAATCTGTAGTGAGAAGAGCGATGGCTTATGGGAAGAAACCATCATTTTCCATGATGACGTTGTCAATTCAGCCACCTTCAGCCCCGTTGGCCACAGTCTGGTGACGGCCAGTAAAGATGGCACGGCAACAATCTATGGCTTGGAGGCCGGATCATGGCAATATAAAGCCGCCATTTCCCATAATAACGATGTCATCTCGGCCATCTTCAGCCCGGATGGCCAACATGTTCTGACTGCCAGTAAAGATGGCAAGGCGAAAATCTATGGCAAGAAAGCTGACGGATCGTGGGTCAAAAAAGCCATCATTTCCCATAAAGATTGTGTTTCCTCGGCCACTTTCAACGCCGATGGCCGCCATGTGCTGACCACCAGTAGAGATGGAACAACAAAAATCTATGGTCAGGAGTGGGATGGATCCTGGAGCGAAAAAGTCACCATTCCCCCTGATAATTTGATCAGATCAGCCACCTTTAGCCCCAATGGCCACCACTTAGTATGCATCTATGAAGACGAAGTACGAATTATCAGACTATATAGCCCCCTATTTCATGATCAATGTCACCTCTTTTGATTCATGGCTCTCAATAACTGAGAGCATTCAGAAAGAGGCTGTTATAGTTACCGGTACTGGAAGGCAGAAACTTCGTTTGTAGCACCTAAAAGCAGATAATGAACTTTTATTTAAAAACAGACTCCAATGTACCTCATCAACTTTGAAGGTCCCTGCTAATTGAGGGCGAGTAGTGCATTAGGAGAAACCAAATATGCTTCCTGAGGCTAATAGTTCCGGCATGGCTGCAGTCTCGCCGTCAACCCATCGTGCTCGATTGGAGGGTGAACCATCGGGTGCCAGTGCGGGTAGGTCCATCACTGTATCTGACAAGGGAAAAAAGAAAAAACTTTTATTTCTCCATCTACCTATTGAAATAACAAACAAAATTATTGGTTTGTTGAAGTTTCGAGATGTTGCCAGCTTACAGCAGGTTTGTACTCATTTTAACTGGGCTATTAAAAACGATCATGCTTTGGAAAAGGCATGGTATCAACGGTTTTCTTCACCACACCAATATCAATTAAAGAAAATCCTTCCTACAGGGGATAAAGAACAACTCCGTCATTGGCTGCGACCGTTTACGAAGGATGAAGCGTTAGTCGAGTCAATTATAGAACAACGAAATAGCGCTTGTTTTCCTGCTCTGTTCTATTTCACCAAAGCCCGACTGATGTCTCAGTACAAAACGTTCGCTGTAGATACAGAAGTGATTATTGTCCATCATGGCATTGTCAACTCAGCCACCTTTAGTGCTGATGGCCGCCATTTGGTGACGGCCAGTGAAGATAAAACGGCCAGAATCTACGGCCAGAAGGAGGATGGATCATGGGAACAAAAAGTCATCATTTCCCATAAAAATCGAGTGAGCTCAGCCAAATTTAGTCCCGATAGTTGCCATGTGGTGACCGCTGGTTATGACAACAAGGCGAAAATCTATGAACTGGAAGATGATGGATCATGGGAAGAAAAAGCCATCATTTCCCACGATAGTCAAGTCAACGCAGTCGCTTTCAGTCCTGATAGTCGCCATGTGCTCACCGTCTGTAACGATGATAACGAGGTAAAAATCTGCAGTCGGCCAGACGATGGATCATGGGAAGAAAAACTCATCATTTCCCATGAAGAGTGTATCAACTCCGTCAGATTCAGTGGCGATAGCCGTCATGTGATGACCGCCAGTGACGACCAAAATGTGCAAATCTATTATCAGAAGGATGATGAATCATGGGAAGTACAAACCGTCATTTCTCATGATGACGAGGTTAACCATGCCATCTTCAGTGCCGATGGCCGTCATGTGTTGACCGTCACTGAAGACGATGAGGCGAAGATTTATGGCCAGATGGACGATGGATTATGGGTGGAAAAAGTCACCATTCCTCATAGCAGTGAAATCAACTCAGCGGCCTTCAGCGGCGATGGCTGCCATTTGGTGACGGCCAGTAAAGATAATACGTCGAAAATCTATGGCCAGAAGACCGATGGATCATGGGAACAAAAAACCATCATTGCCCATAATTGTCAGGTCAGCTCAGCCGCTTTCAGTCCCGATTGTCGCCATGTGGTAACCGCCAGTTTTGACGACACTGCGAAAATTTATGGCCAGAAGGACAATGGATTGTGGGAAGAAAAAATGACCATTCCCCATGATGCTTGGGTTAAAAGAGCTACTTTCAGCTCCGATGGTCGTCATCTGGTCACGGTCAGTAATGATGGCACGACGAAACCCTTTGGCAAGAATAACGGCGGCACGGCAAAAATCTATGGCATGAAGAATGATGGATCATGGGTCAAAAAAGCTATTATTTGCCATAAATATTCAGTCAACTCAGCTGACTTCAGTGCCGATGGCCGCTATGTGGTGACCACCAGTGAAGATGGGACGGCAAAAATTTATGGTCAGCAGACTGACGAATTATGGGTCGAAAAAACCATCATTTCCCATGAAGGTTCGATCGAATCAGCCACCTTCAGCATCGATGGACACCATATATTGACTATCAGTAGCGATAGGAAAGTGCGAATTAATAAACTACGGATGGAATAATGATTGTTTGCCGTGACAAATAAAAGGGACGCCATTGTGCATGAGCTGAAAGACAGATCTTGGTTAATGGCACCTGATCACAGGTTATGAACTTTTATTTCAAAAAAGAGTCCAATTTACCTCATCAATTTTGAATGTTCTTGCTCATTGAGGGCGACTAGAAAATTAGGAGAAACCAATTATGTTTTCTGAGGCTGGTAGTTCCAGCAGGATGGGTTCAGCCTCGCCGTTAACCCATCGCGCTCAATTGGAGGGTGAATTATCTGGTGCTAGTGCGGGTAGATCCATCACCGTACCTGACAAGGAAAAAAAACTTTTATTTCTCGATTTACCCATCGAAATAACAAACAAAATTATTGGCTTGTTGGAGTTTCGAGATGTTACTTGCTTAAAGCAGGTTTGTACTCATTTTAACTGGGCTATTAAAAACGATCATGCTCTGGAAAAGGCGTGGTATCAACGGTTTTCTTTACCACATCAATATCAACTAATGAAAATCCTTCCTATAGAAGACAAAGAACAACTCCGTCATTGGCTGCGACCGTTTACGAAGGATGAAGCGTTACTCAAATCAATCATAAAAAACCAAAATAGCAATTATTTTCCCGCTCTATTCTATTTCACCAAAGCTCAACTGATGTCTCAATGTGAAACCTTTAAATCCGTTACAGAAACCACCATTAGCCATCATGACTGTGTCAAAACAGCCACCTTCAGCGCAACTGGCCGCCACGTGGTGACGGCCAGTGAAGATGAGACGGCTAAAATCTACGGTCAGGAGATCAATGGATCATGGGTAAATAAAGCCATCATTTCCCACGATGACAAGGTCACCTCAGGCACCTTCAGCCCTGATGACCGCCATATGGTGACGACCAGCTGTGATAACTCAGCGAAACTCTATAGCCAGACGGCCAATGGATCATGGGAAGAAAATGTCATCATTTCCCATGATGAAGAGGTCAGATCAGCTATCTTCAGCGCTGATAGTCGCTATTTGGTGACCGCCAGTCATGATTGCACGGCGAAAATCTTTAGTCAGGGAGACGATGGGTCATGGGAAGAAAAGCTCACCATTCGTCACGACGATTGGGTCGACTCAGCCAGCTTCAGCAGCGATAGTCGTCATTTGGTGACCGTCAGTTTTGATGAGACTGCGAAAATCTATGGTCTGGAGGATGAGTCATGGGAAGAACAAACCATTATTACCCATGACGATTGGGTCTACTCAGCCACCTTCAGCAATGATGGTCGCCATGTGCTGACCGTCAGTAATGATTATGAGGTGCAAATCCATGGTCAGGTAGCCGATGGATTATGGGTAGGAAAAGCCTGCATTATCCATGAAGGTAAAGTCAACTCAGCTAACTTTAGTGCAGATGGCAGCCATTTAGTGACGGCCAGTAACGATGAAACGGCGGAAATCTACGGTCAGAAGACCGAAGCATCATGGGCACATGAAGCCACCATTATCCATGAGGGGCGAGTCAAATCAGCCAATTTCAGCCCCGATGGCAATTATGTGGTGACCGCCAGCAAAGATGGTACGGCAAAAATCTATGGTCAGAAGGACAATGGATCATGGGAAGAAAAAGCAACCATTCTCCATAAAGGTCCAGTCAAATCAGCCACCTTCAGTCCCGATGGTCGCCATGTGGTGACCGCCAGCAAGGATGGCACGGCGAAAATCTATGGTCTTAAGACTGGAGGATCATGGGTAGAGAGAGCCACTATTTCCCATAATCGTCGCGTCAAATCAGCCACGTTCAGCAACGACGGCTGCCTTGTGTTGACCGTCAGTAAGGATGGTAATGCGAGAATCATTGGTCAGGAGAGTCATGGGGCATGGGTCGAAAAAGCCATCATTGTCCATAAACGTAAGATCAAATCAGCCATCTTCAGCGCCGATGGACACCATATATTGACCATCAGTAGCAATGATAAAGTGCGAGTTAATAAACTACGGATGAAATAATGATTGTTTGCCGTGGCAAATAAAAGGGGCGCCATTATAACGCATTAATTTTGAACATCCTTGCTAATCGAAGGGGAGCACAGTCTTATTTTTAGTCCAGGTGCTCAAGCTGACCAGAATATGCAGGAAGAGCTTTTTTAGCATGGCAGTCAGTGAGAGGTGTAGAAAGTTAAATAGTGAGGCTCCTGAGAGCCTCCGATGAGTTTTAATCCGGATAGAGGCTGTTAAGACCGTTTTGATGGCTTGATTCACCGTTCTTTTGCTCTTTGCGCAGTTGTTTACACAGTGATATCAGTGCCTTTGTATCGAGCTTTTGTTCATGGCCGGAATAGAGGTTGGCTTCAAGCCGATTGAATGAAGTCACCAATGGATCACTGTTGAGTTTTTTCAAACACCTATCCATAGTCGTCAATCTTGAATTGCCAGACAGAGTTTGCACCCATTTAACAAAGCATCCGCGGATCTGATTGAGGTCTTCGGTATTGCAGGCGCTTTCAAACTCTTGCCAGGCTTCTTTCTCACTGAATCCCTGGGATTTAGGAATGTCAGAAGACTCAACCGCTGGCTTTTGAGAAGACCTGCATCGCCACAAAACCAATAAAGTGATCAGCCAGAGTAATCCAAACAGGGCAGATAATGAAGGCCATAGCCAGAAGGGCCTCTGGGTAGTGATATTAGCAATAGCAGGTGGACAGACTGTTTCTTCAGTCTTTTCGGTGGTTTGGACTGGAATCTCAGGGGTTGTTGTCAGTACTTCAGGGTTTTCTGAAGGATGCACGGTAATGGTTTTGGCAGGAATCGTAGCGACTTTCTCGGTCTGGGCATCGGTATCAAACCATTGATACTGCACCGGAGGGAGTTCAATTTTTCCGGGACGGGTTGGAATCAGAGCGATGGCTTCTATTCGGCTGCCAATAACACCCGAGTCAGTCGCTTTATCGTCGGACGTGGACTTGTCCGTGTAGGCACTGACGCCATCGAGTTTAGGCATAGTCACAGCAGGCAGCTGGACCCCCGTGAGTCCTTCAGCTTCTACGACGATGGTTCGAGTAATGGCGTCGCCTACCTTGATCTTGTCCAATGGTGCACTCCAGCCATCGGTCAGGGTCAGTTTTCGTGCAGGCAGCCAGACCGAACCTTTAAAGCTCTCTGGTTGTGGCCGGACGTTGAGGGTGATTTCGGCAGATCGAGCCGCAACGGGTTTGCCACTCATTGAAAAAATACTGCCAAAACTGTCCCGGCGGTCGTCAGGCATGGTGGCTGAAAAGGTAAGGCCGGGAATGTCCACCGAACCTGGTTTTTGAGGATGAATCGAGAAATTCAGCTCAAAGACACCGTACCGGGTTCCGTCCAGAACTGTCTCATAATTTCGGGTTTCACCCAGTTGCTGCACAATAGCACCATCAATATTCAGAGGTGAAAGTCGACGGTCGTCGTAAAGCTGGACCCGGTAGTAAATCTTCAGGGTCAGGATCACCTCTTGCTGAACATATGGTTTTTCGTCACTGACCTCGGTGCGAATGAAAACCGGGTCAATACCCCCCGGTCCGGCTTTCTGTTCAGTGGGCGTGTCAGATACTTCCAATCGGATAGCTTTAGAAGTCATGCCATCCAGCTGCAGGCTGGGTATCAGCAAACGGCCGGATTTTTTAGGGGAAAGGGTGACGACCCAGTCTCGCCAGGATTCGTTTCTGCCATTAATGATGCGAATCTGGCGACTTTGTCGAGTCCCCAGTATGTCAAAGTCATTTTCCAGAGGTGACAAATCAGGGGCAGCACTGGTGTCACTATCGGTTCTGAGTGTGAGTTCCAGAGTTTCGTATTCTGCCAGATGAGTCCGGTCAACAGAGGCGGTCAGGGCAGCCATCGCCTGGACAGAAAGAATTAATCCTGTCATCAGGACCAGTATTTTACTGAGTTTGGAAAAGATCGAGTTCACCATGACTGCTCCTGTTGTCTTTTTTGCTCTCTCTGTTGTTGCTGAAGGAATTTTCGCCTAAGTAGACCACCGGGGTCGTCTGGTATGGTTTTTAACCAGTTTTCAATGGCCTGCTGATCCGGGCTGGTGGTTTGCTGTTGTTCAAGAGAACCCAGTGCCTGTTGCTTCTGATCGCCCTGTTTTTCAGGTTCTCCAGTCTGGGCCTTTTGCAGCTCTTGGTTCTCTGCTGGCTTCCGTTGTTCAGACTTTTGATCCTGTTCACCAGAGAGAGAATGCTCTTTCTGATCTTCCTGTTGCTGTTCGCCAGACCGGGATTCAGAAGAGGATGCTTGCTCCTGGTTTTGTTGACCAGCGTTTTGCGGGTTCTGCTGTTGCTCATTTTCAGAGTTTTGTTGCTGGTTCTGTTTATCCTGACCCTGCTGGCTCTGATCTTTTTGTTGATTCTGCTGTGGGTTGTTGTTCTGATCCTGCTGCTGATTCTGCTGTGGGTTGCTGTTCTGATCCTGTTGTTGCTGATTCTGCTCCTGTTGTTGCTGATTCTGCTGTGGGTTGTTGTTCTGATCCTGTTGCTGCTGATTCTGCTGTTGGTTGTTATTCTGATCCTGCTGCTGTTGCTGCTGCTGTTGCTGTTG